>JAYSYV010001443.1:0-9168 GCA_043727245.1 Chloroflexota bacterium
TTATTCAACAGAAAAAACCCGAAAGTATTTCTAAAACTGAAATCCCAAAGAGCCCGCATAATCTATCAAATTCTCAAATAAACAAATTGACCATACCCACATCGAAAATAAGCCCTACTTCAGAGGTTTCCCCAACTGATGTGCAGCGCCTGGTATCCGACCAGGGCCAACTTTATGTTCCACGTGGTTGGGCGGAACAATCTGTAAACCTGGGCCAGGGTGAGAAGCCTATTAAAGATATTTTAAAGAATACTAATTGGAAAGCTAATTTAATCAGAAACTTTAAAAATGATAATCTTGACCCCGACCTATACGACATAAGCATATTAAACGGTGGCAAAGATTTGTTTGAGAAATTAGGGGATAAGATACCCACAAAAACGGGTTTTGAACCTAAAAATGTTAAAAATAACCGCGGAGCTTTACGTCATAAAATTAGCGAATTATTTAATTCCTATACTAAACTACTTAAATTAGATGTGCCTGTACAAAATCCCGGCATGCTACAAGCGCATCCTATTTTACACGTTAAAGATATGATTCCAGAGCCAGATGATCTGGAAGCAGATATCGACATTGTAAAGGTTTGTGGTCTCATTTCCATATATAAGGCTATTGGAAAAGATGCGATCCGTTCCTTTCTAAACGGAAAGATTAATAATTTACCGGCAAACTCGGCTAAAGATGCCAAATTTTATCAAGCCATGCACGACTACTATTACACGGATAAGGGAATATTATATGATGAAATGAGCACTCATCCTCAAATATTTGGTGAATGGGGCTTTTCGATGATTTTCTCCGGTGACCGCAAATGGGCCAACCTCTACCAGAATACCCCCAAATTGGTTCCTGGAAAGAAGTATATTTTTGATGTGGAAGGCACCGTAGATAAAGAAAATTTGGGTCACACTATGTACGTAACAATGAAGAAAAACTTTACGGCTCCGATGTTAGAGGGTGAGGGTTTAGGAGATTATTTTGAGTGCCATAACGATTTAGACAATTGGACCAAGAGGCATTTCGAATGCAAAGTGATTAATATCTACTCTAACTAATAGACCCTATTAAGACCAAATAATCACTTCATTTCAGAAGTTGACCAGGTCAAACTAAGCAATCCAACCCAGTCATTTTGAAATCTGAAACTTGAAATCTGAAACGGTTTCTTATTATGTAAAGTTTGTATTTCTCTTTACTGCTTTTTTGATTTAATAGGAGACCATTCTTTTCCGGGGGCCAGTTCTGCTAATTGAGGAGCCGAGAATAACCTTCGGTTGTTGGTAACACGAAATGAAACCTCAAGAAGATCAAAAAGAGCGAAAAGCGGTGGCCTAGAAGTCGTTCAAGATTAAAGCTGGCCCCCAGAAAAGAATGGTCTCCTTATACTAGAAAGAGCCGATCGGTTACGCTAGATAGACTTTGATCATTTGGAATAGCGGCTAAGGGTCTGTAACGGTCCAAATAATGCGCTGACCCCGATTTGACGTAAAAGCTGTTTGCCGTTATTATTGACTGGTCTATTTCAATGGTTATTCAAATAGACCATAACTTGTTTAGAAAATATAAGCGTGAATAATGAAAAAACATATCGTACCGCTGGATGAAGTGATTTTAGCGCCTTCAACTATGCCCGACGTACAAGCCATCCAGAAGACTCTACCCGGTAGAGCCGAAATGAGTGAAATCGCCCGCAATTTTCAAGCTCTATCCGATCCTACCCGCTGCAAAATTGTGCTGGCATTAACTCGTTATGAATTGCGAGTTACTGATCTGGCCGAAGTGGTTGGAGCCTCGATATCGCTTGTTTCCCATCACCTCAAAGGTCTGAAAGACATTCGCCTGGTGAAGTTCCGGCGAGATGGTAACAATATTTATTACTCGATTGACGATGAACACGTCGGTAATCTCTTTCGCGAGCTGATTTCGCACCTGGAACACGTATACCGGAACTTGCCCGATCACCGTTCACAGCTTGAAAAAGAGGCCGCCTTCAACTTGCGCTAGGTAAAGGCTTGTTTGACCGGTTTGAGTTAGATTGGTAATGTAACGGATTTTGATCCTGGAAGAGGAAAACAGGTGGCATGGCAGCCGGGGCTTATTCATCCGGAAGATAACCGGATTGAAGTTAATGGACAATATCTTAATTATCGTGAGTGGGTGCCTGCCGCCTCCGGCGTGGTTAGCCCGGCTTTCCTACTGGTTCACGGGTTGGCCTCATCTTTGCGGATCTGGGATCTGGTGGCGAACGAACTAGTTAAATTGACCGGAAGCAGGGTAGTAGCACTGGACCAACGCGGTCACGGGCGCAGCGATAAACCAGATGACGGTTATGAGAATGCTCAGATTGTAGCGGATGATTACGCTTTTGTAAGCCGTTTACCTCTGGCTAAACCGGTTTTGATCGGCCATTCCTGGGGCGCTACGGTTGTGCTGGCGTACGCCGCGGCCCATCCGGAAGAGGTGAGCAGTGTGGTACTGGTAGATGGTGGTATGGGAAATATGTGGGCCAGGGGTGGCCTGGACAACTGGGATGAAGTAGCCCGCCGCCTGGCCCCGCCTGATTTTGCCGGAACTACGCGTAGTAAATTTCTCGATTTTTACCGGCAGGGTGGGCAGGGGCGCTACCTTGGAACGGTCTGGAACGACACTCTGGAAGATATGGTTTTGAACATCGTGGAGTGGCGGTCGGATGATACGGTTGGCCCGCGCCTGAGCCGCGAAAACCATATGAAGATTTTACATTCGCTGTGGCAAGCCGATAACTATTTTTTTGCCGAGCAGGTTCGGTGTCCGGTGTTGCTGATCAGTGCTGAAACTGGTCAACCGGAAGCGGCAGAGTGGAGTCAGGCCAAACGAGCAGGGGCCGCCGCGATGGTCGAGCTTATCCAAAAGAACGGCGTTGCAGTCGAGTTCGTGGCGATGCCGGATACCATTCACGACATACCTTTGCAAAGACCGGCCCGGTTGGCAGAACTGGTGGTTGAGTTCGGGCGCAAAGCCGGTGTCATAAAATAGTTAAGAGTTGATAATGTTTTTGTATAACACTTTAAGCCGTAAAAAAGAAGAAATACAGCCTATCGAGGCCGGGCATTATAAAATGTACAGCTGCGGCCCGACCGTTTACCGCTATATTCATATCGGTAATTTGAGAACTTTTACGATGGCTGACTGGCTCCGCCGGACGCTGCTGTACCAGGGACAACGAGTCACTCACATAAAAAACATTACTGACGTTGGCCACATGCGGGTTGAGCTACTCGACCAGGGTGAGGATAAACTAATTGCCCAGGCCCGTAAGGAAGGCAAAACCAGCACCGAGATCGCGGCTTTTTATACGGCTGCCTTTCACGACGACGAAACCAGACTCAACATATTACCGGCTCAGGTCTTCCCTCAGGCTACCCAGCATGTACCCGAGATGCTTGAGATCGTTCAAAATCTTGTGAGTAAAGGGGTAGCTTACGCGGTCGAAGGCGATGTTTTCTTTGACATCAAAGCTTTTCCCGGTTACGGCAAACTTTCGGGAAACCTGCTGGACGGTTTGAGGGCGGGCGCGCGCGATACCACCGATTTGCGCCGCCGCAACCCGGAGGATTTCCCACTCTGGAAAAAAGCCGAAGCCAACCGGGAAATGGCCTGGGAGAGTCCCTGGGGCCGTGGTTTTCCCGGCTGGCATATCGAATGCAGCACGATGTCGATCAAATACCTGGGGCCGCGTTTTGATATTCATACCGGCGGGGTGGACAACATTTTCCCCCACCACGAAGACGAACTGGCCCAGAGCGAAGCTTTTACCGGGCAGCAGTTTGTCAATTACTGGGTTCACGCTCAGCACTTGCTGGCCGACGGTCTTAAGATGGCAAAATCCACCGGTAACGCTTATACCCTGACCGAAGTGGAAGCGCGGGGTTTTGAACCGCTGGCCTTGCGGTATTTCTATACGACTGCCCTTTATCGCAGCCGGATAAACTTTACCTTTACGGCCTTGTGGGCGGCCCAGCGCAGTTTGGAACGCTTACGGGCCCGGGTGGTCAGCCTGAACGAAAGTAACAAACTCTTGGAGAGCGGTCCAAACCCGCCGTACTTTGACCGGGCAGCCTCCGGAGATTATCAGGCCCGTTTTTTAGAGGCGATGACCGATGACCTGAACCTGGCCCGAGCAATGGCGGTATTGTGGGAAATGCTCAAACAGCCTTCCGCCAGCCTGAGCGACCAGACAAAACTGGCTTTGCTGCTGGATTGGGACAGCATTTTGGGCTTTGGGTTAGCCGATTACCTTGCGAATGGCGAACACCGTCTGGAAAACAAAATTCAATCGGCACTGGCGGCCCTGCCGGTGGAACTGGCTCAACTTGTGCGTGAACGTCAAAGCGCGCGCCTCAAAAGTGACTTCACCTCCGCCGATCTACTTCGTACTCAAATTGTCCAATTCGGTTACAAAGTGATGGATACCGCTGCCGGGACCCTGGTTTTGCCGCGCCGGGCTTATGAAAATTTCCAGACCATCAGTACTTCGGTGGCGGCCCCGGACAACCTGGATCAAGCCGATAGTTTTGAGTTCTCAATAAATTTGGTCGGCCAGAATAACCGCGACGACCTGGCGCGCTGTATCGAAAGTATTTTCAAGCATAGCGGAAACCGCCTCCTTGAACTGGTGGTTATCGATAACGGGTCAACCGACGATACGGTAACCTACCTGGCCGGTCTTCTTAAAAAACAGGCCGCCGGACCCCAGGCCGAAAATGTGGTTTTGCGGGTGATTTTTGCCGATCACAACCTGGGCTTTGGGGCCGGTCGGAATGCGACGGTGCAGGCCAGTCGAGGCCGCTACCTGGTGTTGCTGGATACCTCGATCGAGGTGAATGGAGATATCTGGACCGAACTGGATAGATTGTTGAGCGACCAGAGTGTGGGGGTTGTCGGGCCTTACGGTCTGGTAACTGCCGACATCCGGGAGTTTGCGGAAAATGCCGATCCGGAAGTTGACGCAATCGAAGGCTATCTGATGGCTTTCCGGCGTGAATTATGGCCACAGGTTGGCCCGGTCGATGAAAAGTTTCGCTTTTACCGGTTGATGGATATTTATCTCAGCTTCTTCTTTAAAGCCGGCGGTTTTCGAGTGGTTACTACCCCGCAGGTGGCCGAGCGGATTGTCAAACACCCTCACCGGGAATGGTTTAGCCTGACCGAGGAAGAACAGCGAACCAAAAGTAAGAAAAATTATGATCTGCTGCGAGCGCGCTGGCATCACGGCCAAAGCCTGCTGGTCAAGAATTTTGATCCGGCCAACCGCTGGGGCCACGATGCCCAGGGCCATTTGCCAGGCCGGCACAGCCACCCGGCTCACGAACTGCCGCCGCCGGGTAAGCCTCATCGTCATAAACACCAGCATTGGCCCGATCACGACCACGAGCACATCCATTATCACGACACTGCAGGCCGTTTGATTGAGCCGGTCGGGAAGAACTCTTCCCGCTCACGCAGTCTGTAGTTTGGTTAAACCGAGAAAGTAGATCCTTTTTTATGTTAAAAGTCTTGTTCTATAATGAAACAAAGTTAAAGCCTGATATCGATCCGGCTCGCCAGAATTTGCTTGATTATTTGACGAGTACCGGTTTTCTGGCGGTTACTCTTACCGGCAGCCCGCCTTCCTCAGCCTACCTGGCCAATTTTCAGGCCCTGGTGCTAGATGGAGAACTGGGCCTTGGCCGCGAGGAGGCTGAAACACTGATTAATTTCGTCCGGCGCGGTGGGGGTCTGGTAGCTCTGGGGCGCAGCAGCGACCGGTGGGCCGAAATTGAACCGCTCCGTCAGGCCATTGAACTTAAATCTCTGGCCCCTCGCAGTCCCCAGACCGAGCTTATAGTGCGAGTACCCGCCTCGTCCGGTCATGTTTTAACCCGCAATCTTGCCGCCGGTTTTGCGCACGATCATTATGCCGGGTTGGACCGGGATACCGCCTTTGCGCTCCACGATAGCTTTACCCGGCTGAGTGCCGGGCGATCTGAGGAACTCTTACAGGTTAGCTGGCGGGGTGAACGTTTGCCAGTGGCCTGGACCCTTCCTTACGGTGAAGGTCGCGTGTTCTGGACCAGCCTGGGTGCTGACAGCAGCACCTGGGTCAACCCGGTCTTTAGCCAGCTTGTTTATCGGGCCATCCGGCATAGTGCCGGGCAGCTTGAGGCGGGTGGGTCGGTTGGGATCGCGATGATCGGTTACGGGGCGATCGGGCAGGAGCATGCTACTGCGATCCAACAGGTTAGCGGCTTGCATCTTGAAGGGGTCTGCGACCGCAACCCGGCCCGGGTTGCCGAGGCAAAACGGCTTTTTGAGGGAATTAAGAGCTTTGATTCGGTGCAGGCGGTACTGGATGATCCGGCGGTTGACCTGGCCATTATTTCGACCCCGCCGAACTTGCATGCTTCAATGGCTTTGCAACTCCTGGAGGCCGGTAAACACGTAGTAGTCGAGAAACCTTTTTGCCTGACCACCCGCGAAGCCGATGCAATGATCGAAAAGGCCAGCGCTTTCAACCGCACTCTGTCGGTTTACCAGTGCCGGCGTTGGGACCCCGATTATCTGGCTATCAAGGCGCTGGTAGACTCGGGCCAGATCGGGCAGGTTTTCCACCTGGAAACTTTTATCGGTACTTTCAGCCATCCCTGCGATTACTGGCACTCTCACGAACCGATTTCGGGTGGGGTCTTTTATGACTGGGGATCGCACTACCTAGATTGGATTTTAGGCTTGATGCCCGGGAAGGTTAGCAGCGTCAGCGGTTTTTCGCACAAACGGGTTTGGTTGGATGTAACCAACGAGGATCAGGCTCGGTTGGTCCTTCATTTTGAAAATGGTCGGGAAGCCGAGTTTATTCATACTGACATTGCGGCAGCCCTCAAGCCAAAATGGTATGTGCTGGGTTCCAACGGGGCCGTTGTCGGCAACTGGCGCAGCGAAAATGTAAAAAGCCGGCGCTGGAGCGGTGATTTAATCGAAGAACACCTGGCCCCCTCCGAAGCATTACCCGATCTGACGGCTTTTATCCGGCAGACTTCCGGCCTGATCAACGAACAGCGCATGGCGCTGCCTCCCGCGCCGGTCTTCCCGTTCCACCGCAACCTGGCTAATCATATTCTTCTTGGCGAGCCGTTGGCGGTTCTTCCAACTCAATCCCGGCGCAATATCGCCATTATGGAAGCGGCCAAAAAATCCGCTTCGCTTTCCGGCCAATTCATCCCGGTTGAAACGGAATAGTTTTTAAAGTACTCTGGCGAAAGGATTTAGCTGATTATGGTGCCACAAATCATCTGTGATGCGTTAAGTTTATTTGTGAATAAGACCTATCAGTAATGCGTTAAGCTCAGGAGTGGATTAGGGCGTACTTTAATAATCGAATATCAAGGAGATAAGGTCATCCCCAGGGCTGAGAGAACCCTGTGGTGGGTACTTCGTTCATCCGGGGTATAATTGAACTGAATTTACAACTAAGTTGGTAAAGGAGGTTCAATCGAGACCGTTCAAAACCAGGGGCTAGATGCCCCTTTTATTTAGTCTAAAATAGGCTATACTATCCTCAGATTAAATTTATTAACCTCTTCCTTTTCCAATCGGAACATTCAAAATGTCAGATCCACAAGAACAAAAACCAACTCGTGTTGAAGTTTACCAGCTTTACATCTGGGTCAAAGAAATCAGTCCTCTTATTGGCTACATAAGTGATCCGGCTGGTTTTTCATTGCACACAGCCTAAGCTATTCTGTCATAATGATGGTGAAGACCACCAAGTACCGGAAACGCAATAATTTTCCCGCCGGGTTGTGTAGTTATCGCTGGTTTTAGTGGCGTTAATTGGCCATTACCTTGATGTGGGCGGTGGTGGTTGAAGTATTCCAAATAGTTGTTCAGAATCTTGCTCAAGTGCCTCTCATTCAATATCAGGAAGTGGTCCAAACACTCCCGGCGAATACTGCGCATTAGCCTCTCACAAATCGCATTGGCATTGGGGGCCTGGAAGGGTGTTTTTAGAACCTTGATTGCCGCACCCTCTGCTACTCGTTGAAAATGAGGTCCAAACTTGCTGTCATTATCCCGAAGCAGATATTTTGGTTTCTGGTCAAAGGGAGTGGCTTCTCGTAATTGTTGAGCAGTCCATTCATCGGTTGGATGGCGGGTTACGCCAATGTGAATTATCTTACGAGTAGATAATTCTACGATCACGAAGGCATAAAGCTGGCGGAAGAAAATATGGGGGTTTTTGCATAACCCCCCGAAACGGTGCACTAAGACTAAACCAAAACAGCCGAATAGAACCCAATAAGAAAAGAGATCTGCCCTTGCACGTCTCCACTGGACTGGATTTATTTAGCCCCTTCACGAAGATAGCGGTAGACGGTCGCTTTTGAGATGCTGTATTCTTTAGTCAGAGAACGAATAGTGGTCCCTTGCTGCCGGTTGGCTTGAAGCTGCACTATCTGCTGCGGCATCAGGGTCTTGTGCCTACCAAAAGACACCCCACGCGCCTTGGCCTTTTCAATACCATCCATTTGCCGTTCCGAGCGGATTTCCGTTTCAAACTGGGCAATAGCGCCCAGTATATTAAACAGTAAGCGACCGGTGGCGTCGGTTGTACTAATTTGTTGATCCAACACCTGCAAATCAACCCCTTTGCGCTTGAGTTCCTCCGCAATCTGGCACAGATGAAGGGTGGAGCGGGCCAGCCGATCCAGGCGTGTGACAACCAAAATATCGCCTTCCCGTACATATTCCAGGCAGGCCTTCAAACGGGGCCGTTTGTCGGAAGTGCCACTACGCTTCTCCTCAAACAGCTTATCGCAGTGCTTGAGTTTGTCCTGTTGGATCTCCAGACTTTGCCCCACCGAACTGACCCTGGCATACCCAATTAGCGCCATAAGCGGCTCCTGCTCCTGCTCCTGCTCTTCTATCCCTGACTGGGTTGGTTTGTCTCAAAAAGTTTTAGATGTTATGATAACGGTATTATGAGACATCTTTTGAGACCCGTCAAGGCTAGGCTCTCAGAAAGTATACTTTTTGAGACAGGGCTGCGATGGTGAGGATGTAATGTAGGACCAGTCCAAATGCCACTATACCTGCCAAACGACTGCACATTCTCGACGATGCGGATGAAGGGAGGCCTAATTGAAGCCG
>JAYSYV010001444.1:0-3004 GCA_043727245.1 Chloroflexota bacterium
CTTAGAACTATCCATTAGTTTTGATTTGAGCATTAGCTAGCTGCGTCCTAACCACTTATTTAACTTAAATTTCTGGAAACCAATCAGGGTCATACGTACCAGCAAAATGCCATGTTTTAATACACTTACTTTAGAAGCACCGGCTACACGACGCCGGTAGCGAATAGGCATATCTATTATCCGGTATTTGAGACGCGCCACGCCAAATAGTAAGTCAAAATCCCCAAACGGGTCGAACTCGCCAAAATAAGCTCGATTAATTTTTAGCTTCTCATAATCGGTTTTGAACATAACTTTCGTGCCACAAAGGGTATCTTTGATCGGTTGTCCCAGGAGCCAGCTAAAAAGCAGGCTGAAAGCTTTGTTGCCGCACAAATTGACGAAGCGCATGGCTTCGTCTTCCAGTGGATAGACCAGACGGCAGCCGTTTACGAACTGGGCCTTGCCATCGGCCAACGGCCAGAAAAACTTGGGTAAATCTTCCGGGGCTACGGTCAAGTCCGCATCCAGGATCATCAATATATCGCCTGTAGCGGTATCAAAACCTTTGCGGACGGCATCGCCTTTACCCAGTTTGAGCATCCGATTGGGCTGCTGTTCTTCAGTAATAGTAACCCCAATCTTCGGCGGCACCTGGTGAATCAAGCGAATATCTTTGCTATCCTTGTAGAGATTTATCATCTCCTCTATTTTCTCGACCGTTCCATCGCTAGAATTTCCGTCTACAAATATGATCTCGGTGTGCCGACCCATCTGAGGTATGCGCTCGACACCAGATTGAATGTTACCTTCTTCATTACGACAAGGGACGATTACCGAACAGGTTAACTCCTGGCGGTTGCGCAACTGTTCCTGGCTCAGTGGCCTGAAGCGAGCCGAGAAATACTGGAGCAAACATAATTCTTTGAGGAAAGGGGTGTGGGGAGCAACCTGATTGACTAAACCACTTAAAAGAGGGATGTTCTTAGGCATCAGAATGGCACTGCGGTTTAGCTCCAGTTCAAAATCAGAAAGATACAGCATATTGCGTAGATCTTCCATAGAGAGCCAGTTCTGAGCTTGCTGGGGCATCTTCAGGCCAATTTTCTCACCCAGCTTTAACACCGGCTCCCAAAGCAGGTTATAGTAAGTTACTACCAGGCGCGTTTGTAGGTGGCAGTAAGATTGTAAGTTCCCGAAGCATTTTTCAATATCTTCCAGGTAGCCTACCACGTCAGACAAGACTATGTAGTCAAATTTAAGTGAATTCGTTTGGTCGTTTAATGATTCTACTGCTACAAGATTCTCAGCATCCCCGGTTACAAATTGGTATTGAGGGTATTTAGAGCTTGCTTGTTTTAACATTTCAGGACTTAAATCCAGGCCCAGGCTAGTAGCAGTGTTGGCCTGCAAAGCCGGTAACAGGTCACCAGTGCCACAACCGAGTACCAGGACAGCACTATTGGGTCGTACAATTCCCTGACAGATACGTTCTACACTTTTATGATAATAACGGTTTTTTTTAATCCAGTAATCTCGTTCGGGGGCTAATTTATTAAAATAGCTGGTTAACAAACCTTTCTTTGGATAAACCGTTTCAACATCTAATTTGTTACTCTGTATCTGGGAAGTGGGGATAAGTGCAGGCATAAGCTTTCTATTGAATGAATCATTAATTGTAATATTATTTAAGCTTGCGAAAAACTCCAAACTAGTAAAAACCTGAAGTTTTTGTTAATTTGAATAAGCTACAGTGTTATTTAACAACTATCTACAGCAATTGTTCTTAAATTAACTACACTACCTCGGTGCGAATTATATTGGTGTTTACCGGCTATGTCAAACCTGGCACTGCTTCCGCTGTTTTCCAACCTTGATTACAGCGTGTTAGGCCGGTAATGAACCAGTGCTAAACTCATAAATGTGGCAAAGGTAGCTCAATGACTTCGATTTTTTGCTTAAAAAGAAGCCAACTTCCAAAAATTGTTTGAAGGGAAGTAGTGCTACCGGCCTTTATCACTAAAAATAGGGTATGTCCCGAGTTAAACCCTGGATATACCCTACTTAGCATTAGTTACCTGATTACAGGAACGAACTAACTGACCCTCTTGTATTACAGGTAGTAACCTGCAATATCTAGAGTTACTCTGGCCGAGGTGTAGACGTTGATACCTAACTTGCCGCTGATCAAACCGGAAGTGAAACTATTAGAAATAACAGTTTGAGGAGATCCGAAGTTAAGCGTAGATGCGTTAGGAGCGGCAGCTCCGTCGGCTGAAGCCGGGAACACAACCAGGGCTCCGGTAGCGGTAAAATTACCACCGCCCAGGAAGTTAGGCGCAAAAGCCGAGACATTGCCAAATACAGCCGTAGCATTGGCAGGGATACCACTGACACCAGCGATGGTAAAAGCTTTGGTACTATTAGTAATAGCGCCATTGAATCCGCCGGTACTACCATCTAATGTATTAACTACACGTACAGGGGCGGGTAGAAGATGGGATGTACCGGTTGTAGCTGCTCCCGCTAATTTACGCCAGGCACCAGGAGTACCGCCGGTAACACAGTAAAAGAGATTCCCGGCATTATCTACATAGAGTTCACCCGCCATGTGTGCGCCAGTTGAAGCCGCTGGAGAACCAGCAGTCGCACTAGGATTCAGAAAGAGAGGAGCTTGCCCTCCAGCGGCTTTGATGCCATAACCACCATCACCAGCAGTAGCCTCAATAGCAGTATTCTCAGGTTTAGTTTGAGCTAATACGGTGTAGTTAGAGTTGGTAGCAGCGGCTAGTCCCAGGGCACCGATGCCACCAATAGCACCAACAGCCATTCGCTTGAGTAATTTACGGCGGCTTGAAGTGTTGGTTGCAATGGGGGTTTCGACATCCTCGTAAGAAGTAAGCTGACCATGCAGGTTATTGAGTTCAGACTGATAAATTTCCAGTTGGGCCTTCATTTCGGCCATTTGCTGGACCAGTTGTTTATGATTCATTATAGAATACCTCCAAATTTTAGAAACAGATAA
>JAYSYV010001445.1:0-3000 GCA_043727245.1 Chloroflexota bacterium
GGCGATTACGGACTCAGTAGGGCTAACTTTAATTTTTGGATTAAAAAAGGATTTCCAGCGATAAGCCGGAAATCCTTTTAGTTTAGAAGGATGCATGAATCAGGAAAAATTTGAAAATTTGCTGGCCGATTTCCAGCAGCATTGCAGCCTCGAAAAGGCTATACTTGACCTGGAAATCCATCCCGGCCCAAGCTCTGTCCTCCTAATTCTACTGGTTCACGGTATCGGCGGCAACGCCCGGCATTGGTCCAACCCGGTTAGCCTGAATGTAAACCAAACCTGGCTTTTTGACCTCAACTCACGCCCGGCTTCGTCTTTCCGAGGTCTGGGTATGTGGACCCCTTATAAGCCCGAAAGTGTCACCAGTTGGACCAATTTCCTGGGTAATAACGGGCTAACTTATATCAATTTTAGCCAGAGTAAACCAGGCGATATGTTGCAGTACGCAGTTCAGGAAATGGTTGACTTGCTGGAAACCCTGCAGTAAAGAGTTTTCCAGCCCTATGCGGCTACCAGTGGGCAAGTACCGCCTTTTATTATTCTCTGCCACAGCCGGGGCGGTCTGGCTGTACGGGCCGCTTTGAAGCAGTTAGGCTCGGCAGGTGTGCCGCACCTGTGTAAAGTAATTACCCTTTGTACGCCACACCAGGGTACTTACATGCCTACATTGGCAAACGATTATAATAAATTCTTGTACAAGCAACTTGATTTTGTAAGCCTGGCGCAAATTTTACCCAGGCCGGTTCGTTTGCTTTTCAGGCCAACTCTTTTGCATGGTATGACCGAATTATCCAGGCGAGTCCGCCAGGCTTTGTTGCATACTTTCGGTACGTTGGCTTAGAGTCCAGGTTTCGATGAGCTAGTTCTGCAAAGCGCGACCCTGCAGGCGTTAGCAGAAATGGAACAGCCTTTGCCTGGGGTGCAGTATTACAGCTTTGGCGGATCCAATTCTACCTTTGTAAATTTCTTCTTTTGCGTGGCCGGGCAATCAATTCATATAATGTCCACAGCCAGCGCCTTGCTGGTCGGGATGTTGGCCCGTATCCCCGGTGTCCAGGGGACATATGGAGGGTTGTCCGAATTGGTCCAGGGCGATTCGGCGGTATCCCTCAGCAGCAGCCGTTGGACGGATGCTTTTGAGGCTCCGCACCAGGACTTTCACCTCAACCATATGCAAGTCCTGGTTGATACACCGCTGCAACAGGCCGTCCTGGAAATCATTCAATCCGAATTTACTAACTAAAATTCGGCAGGTAGCGGCGCAAGTGTTCCTGGGCTACCCGGCGGGCGCGAGGGTGAAAGGTCGCCGTGAGATGCCCGGTCGGCAGAGCCACGGTCCTGGTTCCCCATTCCATGGCAAAAGCGTCGGTTTCCTGGGGGGAGCATACCCGGTCGGCGTTGGCTTTTAGGACCAGGATGCGCTGCGGGTCAATGGCGGGCCGGTAGCGTCCGGGCCTCATTAACTCCAACAAACGGGCGGTCGCTTCCTCGTCCAACCCTTGCCTGCCCAGGTCGCGCCGCAGCAAAGTAGTATAGGAGCTTTGCCAGATTGAAGTTTTAGCGCCGGTGGCTGGGACGGCTAATATTCCGGCGGCCAATCCCGGCTCGGTTGCCAGGACCAAAGCCCCCACCAATCCGCCCAGGCTTTTACCAATCAGGCCGGTGGGCCGGTCTGGTTGTTTTGCTTTAAGCCAGGCGACCCCCTGGCGTATATCACTGACTGCCTGGCACATCCCTTTTATTGCCAGAGGCAGGTTGCCGGTTATCGCCATTTCACCGCTGATAGTGCCAGGCGGAGTTCTTTCAAAGTGAAAAGGCAGGTGCAGGGCCAGTATGTTAAAGCCCAGCGGCCCGGCCCAGTTCAACGGCAGGCGTAAAGCCAACCCGGTTTCAAACTCCATCCAGCCATGCAAGTAAATAATTACCGGGGCGTTTTCATGGCCTGGCCGTTCCAGATAGATTCCCCGGACAGTATCGTTTTGAGGATAGCCGGTAGAAATGGTACTGGGATATTCCAGATTAAAGACCCTGTAATTGCGGAGTTGCGGCCCGGCTTGCAAGGCTAAACTCAGCGAGTTTCGTCCGACCGGTTTAATTTCCGGCAGGGGCGGCCTGGGAAATAATTCTTCTAGCTTATCCGGTGTCCAGGGCAATTCACTCAGGCGGTCTAGCTCAGTCTTGTCCGAAAAATAAGGTGGTTTGCCGGAGCGTTCCATCCAGAAGTTGGAAAAGTTAAAAAAGGCTTCGTCCAGGTTTCCCAGGAGCCATTCCAGTGATTTTTCGTATTTCCTGGCATTTTCCACGACTATCACAGCTTTCTGTAAACGTTCTACCCTCTAATTGTAGAACGCCTGTCAACAAATTGCCTTATCTTGCCGCCAAAGTTATAATCAGGACAGACTTGCGGCGCGTAGAACGTAAATTACCCACGTAAAGGTGGGAATATTAGCCGTATGATCAGGTTAAACGTTCGAGATTGAACCGAAATATAAGTGGATTTTCACCCTTATTACAAATGTACGTTTGCGGCTCTACGTTTAACTTTTAACGAAAAGGATAGAATGCAGACCACCAACCCTGAGCTAGAACCAGAATCGTCCTTGACGACACCTCTTAAAATTCTCATGCTAACTTCCTCTTATCCCAAGTACCCCGGTGATGTAACCGCCCCCTTTATCGAAGCGATTGCCAAGTACAGCCAGACCCAGGGCCACCGCGTAACGGTAGTCTTACCCTATCACCCGGAATTGCGGCGATTTCCAATTGAAAAGGGGGTCCGGTTTTCCCCTTATAAGTACGCTTTGCGCCGGGACTGGAATATCTGGGGCTATGCGGCTTCTTTAGAAGGTGATGTCAGGGTCCGTAAACTTATTTATTTACTGCTGCCTTTTGTGCTAGTCAGTAGCTTCTGGAAAATGTGGCGTTTAACGGGCCGGGAACGCTACGACCTGATTCAAGCCCACTGGGTTATCCCGAATGCCCCGGTAGCAGTCCTGGTAG
>JAYSYV010001446.1:0-2997 GCA_043727245.1 Chloroflexota bacterium
GTTATGGGCCGCCATTCCTACGATATGGCCCAGGGCGATTTAACCGGTTACGAGTTTCAGACGCACATATTCGTGCTTACCCATAACCCCCCCGAAAAAGAACCAAAAGGCCAGAACGACCACTTGAAGGTTATCTTTGTTGGTGACGGAATCGAAAGCGCGATTCGCCAGGCCATCACCGCCGCCGGTGACAAAGATGTTCAAATCGTCGGTGGACCCGATACAGGCGGCCAGGCTCTCAGAAAAGGGCTTGTTGACGAAATTCAAATAGGCGTAATGCCTGTCCTACTCGGTCAAGGTCTTCGCCTGTTCGAGCAAATGGGCCTTGAACCGCTTGAATTGGAAAAAATTCAGGTGTTGGAAACCTCTGACCGGACTGACATCAAGTTTCGGGTCAAAAAGTAAGACCCGTAATCGTCAAGCCAGTTTCAGCCGTTGCCAGATTTAACAGCCCAATAGTGCTAAAGCGGAGGCGAGTCCTCTTTGAGAGATTTAGGGCGCAAGAGGACCATCCCACTCACCAGCATTGTTACGCTCAAACCCACAATATAAGGTGCAAACGTACCCAAACCGGCCTGGTCGAATAATACCCCGGCCAGCCACGGAAATACCGCTATACCCAGGATACTCAGGCTGGTCAGAACCGCAATCAGGCTTGGCACAAAGGCCGGGGCCACCAGCCGTGAGAGCAGGGCCAGCGTGGTCGGGTAAATCGGTCCATAGCTGAAACCGATTATCAACAGACCCAACCCGGCCACTACCGGCTGGTCCGGCCACACCCAGAGGAACCCACCGCCCACAAATGAGCCGACAACACAGCCCAAAAGCAGCGTCCGGTCGGACAGCCGTAAGCGGTCGGTCGCCCAGCCCATCGCCAACCGGCCCAGGGTTAATCCCAGCCAGTAGACGCTGACTAACGCCCCGGCCAGGGCTGTTACAAGGTGTTGACCCTCACTCAGAAAAGTATAAGTCCAGCTACCGACACTACTTTCACCGCCCACGTAAAGCAGTAAAAAAAGAATGGCCCACCAGACTATCGGCAGCCGCATAGTCTGGACCATCAAACTGGTCGAGCCGGACTGGCCCGTATGAGCAGTTGGCAACTTAACTGAAGTGGGCAAGCGCCGGAAGCCCAGGTAAAACCCCAAAATCAGCAGACCGCTCAGGACCAACCATATCCAGAACAGGGTGGGCCAGCCCCAACCCAATACCGCCGTTGCCACCACCGGCCCCAATAATGCCCCAACGCCAAAAAAAGCATGCACATAATTGAGTAAAGCCGTGTTGCGGGGCAAGGCCGTTACATAAAAGTTGCCGCCAGTTTCCAGCACGGCCATCGCCAACCCCAATAACAGCCGACCCACCAGCACCAGACTAAAAGGCGCTTGCAGGGCTAAAATCAGGCTGCCCAGCCCGAACAAACCCAGCCCGACCACTGTAAAATAGCGCAACCCCAACCTTTGCGACAACCAACTGCTGACGAAAGCTGCCGTCACATAGCCGCCCGCCCCGGCCAAAAATAGCAGTCCGCTGGTACTCTTGTCCAGGCCATACGAAGTACTCAGATAGGGCAAAATTACCCCGAAACCGCCACTGTTCAACCCCACAAACATGTAGGCGGCAAAAATCAGGGTAAGTTGGACCCTTCGCAAAGTAAAAAAAGTGGTGTTTCCAGCCAGAATTAAGTCAGCCGAAGTCTGTTCCAGTTCCATTGAGTCAGGTTATCCTTTTACAGTCAGGTTCTTGTTAATGAAGCTAAATAATACCATATAATATATAAGCCAGGTTTAGGTAGGTTTTGAGTAGGGGAATTTCAAAAATAGGTTATAATATCCAGGGCTGATAAAAAGCAAGGGAGTGAAAGTAATGTCCAGGAGTATAATCTTAAATAGCGGGCCAAGAGGCTTCGAGGCCCATTCGCGTAACTGGCGCACTTTCAGGTTATGCTACCCGGTTATTTCGCGCCGCTCGGAAGGGCTGTCATTGGGCATTAATCTGAACCCAGACCGTGTTTGCAACTTCGATTGTATCTACTGCGAGGTTGACCGGCGCGACTTCCGGCCTGGCAAAAGTAAGCTGCCCTTGCCGCCCAAAGACCAACCCCGGCCCCAGGTCAGCCTGGAAGAAATCCGGCTGGAACTGAGCGAATTGTTAAGATTAAGCCACAGCAGCGAAATCTGGCAGGAACCCGAATTTATAAATGTTGCGCCGGAATTGCGGCGGCTCAACGATATCGCCTTCAGCGGCGATGGCGAACCAACTACCTACCCTATTTTCGACCAGGCGGTCCAGGTAGCGATTGAGGCGCGGGCTGCTGCCGGTTTCGAGCCAAACGAAGTCAAACTGGTCCTGATTACCAACGCCACTCGGCTGCACCGTCCGGTAGTTAAAGCCGGGTTGGTCTTGTTGGCCGGAAATAACGGTGAAATCTGGGGCAAACTGGATGCCGGGACCGCCGCTTACTATAACCTGATTGACCGGACCAATGTCCCATTTGAAAAAGTGTTGAGTAATTTGCAGGAAACCGCCCGCCGCCAGCCGCTCAATATCCAGACCTGTTTCATGCGGATTCATGGGGAAGGGCCGTCTCAGGCTGAAATTGAAGCCTATTGCTGCCGCCTCAATGAAATAAGACAACCAGACGGACAGGTCAACATAGTCCAGCTTTACACTGTGGCCCGGCGACCGCCCTACGAATATGTAACCAGTTTGCCCGACCGAGAATTAGAGGAAATAGCCCGTATTATTCGTCATAGCACCGGCTTGCAGGTAGAAACTTTCGGCGGCAACGTCGGGTTATAGTCAGGAGCTAATTAACCTTGTTTGAAATGCTACGCAGTAAGACCGGAAAATTGGCGGTTAGCGGCCACCGGGGCGCGTCGGGTTATGCCCCCGAAAATACTATGTCTGCTTTTGAAAAAGCCCTGGCCGTAGGGGCGGACGTAATCGAGTTTGACGTGCATCTGAGCCGGGAAGGGCGTTGTGTGGTAATCCACG
>JAYSYV010001447.1:0-9116 GCA_043727245.1 Chloroflexota bacterium
TCCCCGTAAAACTCCGGCTGGTCGGTAGCTTTATCAAATTTCCAGATACGAGCGACGGTTTTATAGCGGTTGTTATAGGAAGGGCCATCCAGCCAGCTATAAATTGCCGTTAAATACTGGTTATCCGGCGACCATTTCAAGGGCAGATGTGGTATTCCGCTATAAAGGGCCGTTAAGGAAGCTTTGACCTGGCCGGTTTTCAAATCTCTTAACTGGGGGCCGGTCTTCTGGTTATAGGTTGCCAGCCAGCGACCATCCGGCGAGGGGACCGCCGCCTCTACCGGGTTCTCAAGGCTTTTGGCAAGCACCTGGATTTTGATTGTCTGAGCGGTGACACGCCTTCCCACCGCCGGAAGCTGGTAGACCGCCAGGTAACTTAAATCGGTATTGACCAGAATACGCTGCCCGTCCAGCGACCACCAACCCTTTACCTCAGTCGGCTGCCCCGGCATTTCGAGAGTGTAGCTATTGGTCCAGTTGAAATTATTTCCAGTGTCCTGAGCAAAAACGAGCAGCTTGTTTTGTTTAACTACCAGCGAGTTGTTTACCGACTCCCTCTGGCGGCTATTCAGCAGCAAGCGGCCATCACGCGACCATTCCACCAGACTGGCCGAGTCAGGATTATCTAACTGGATAATCTGGTATTCGTTTGGTATTACAGGGGTCGTAATACCCCTGGTAAACAGATTGGTCGGCACTTCCCAAAGGGTTACAGTTCGCTGGAATACGGGATTGGCCGCATTACCGGTAGTGGCATTGGTATTCCTGTTCCAGCGTTGGAGGGCCATATAGCGGCTATCCGGCGACCAGGCAAAGTTGCCCTGACTGGAAGTATCATCGCCAAAGTACTGGTCCGAGAAAACGCCGCCAACCCCACGTTGCGGCGGCCAATCCAGGCTGATAGCAGCTACTTTTGCCAGGGTTCGGGTGTCATAGATAAATACCGTATTAGACAAACTTCCCAGGTAAAACGATATGTAACGGCTATCGCCGGACCAGCTCCAGATACCCTGGAACCCATAGTAATTAACTTCGGCCTTCAAATCCAGGAAAGCCTGGTTGGCCGGGGTCATAACCGGTTGGGGGCTGCCCTGGAAATTCCAGAATTGGTATTGTCCTTCACCCATTCTCATCAACAGGTAGTTGCTGTTGGGCGACCAGCTAAACGGAAAACCTCTTTCGCCCGGAGAATAGATGTTGCTATAAACAAAAGTCCGCAGCACCCGCCCGGCGGTTCCAAGTCGCACTTTGCCATCGAATCCCTGGGCCGCGAAATTTTTGCCGTCCGGCGACCAATCTACCCAGGCATACTGGTCGGCATCCGGCAGTTCCCGGCGGCTGATGCGCGTCCCGCTGGCGGTATCCCAGACTTCCCAGCCGCCATCATGCAAGCTCAGGTAAACATTCTGGCCCAGCGACCATTCCGCATTTACCACTCCCAAAGACCGCTGACCGTTCAACAACACGGCCTGACCGGGCGCAAGCGCCTCCGGGTTGACGTATTTTTGCTCGTTCGAGGTCAGGTAAGCCGGGTTGAGGCGGGTCAAAGTTGCGCCATCCGCCTGGCGGGTATTAAGCAGGCCAAGCGGGGCCGTGGGTGAAGGTATGGGACTGGGTGTAGGCGTTACCCGTGTGATGCTTTGCTCAGTTACGGGCGGATTGGCCGCCGAAAAAACCAGAAAAGCCACAATCAAAGCCATTCCCAGGCTCAGGCTGCCAAAGGCCAGCAGGGTCGGAAAAGCGCCCCTGGTATTGGCACGATTATCGGTCGCTTGAGGCAATTCCAATTGGCGAACGGCGGGAACTTTGTCCGGCTTCGGGGTAACTCTGGCCTCGGCAATCTGAGCATCGGTTAGCGGCAGATGCTCCCAGCGAAAGAGGCTCCAACCGAAAGCCCCGCTCAACTGCCGGGTCGAGCTATAGCCGTCCTGCCAGCCCTGCCGCAGCACCTTAACCGTATGAGGATAATTCGGCGCAAGTTGTTTGAATTCAGCTTCGGGTTTGCGCGGGTCCAGTTCCTGTCCTGTCACCAGCAGGTAAAAGAGCCGGGTTATTTCGCGCTGGCGGTTGCCTTCCTCATCCACCTCACGGCCCGACAGCGTTACTTTCAGGCCGGAAGAAACTTCTTCGACGACGATTTCAGCCGGGTTTAAGAGCGGGTAAGGTGCAATGTCCGGCTTGAAGGAATTCAGAGCGGTTTCCAGGCCGCTGACAATTCCCAGCGTCTTTTCAATGGTCAGGCCGGAGGGCAGCCGGGCGGTTTTCCGGGCCTTTAGCGGAAAACTTTTACTTTTTGCAACTTCTTTGGGCGGTTTCTGGAAATTCTTTAAGAAGGCTAACCAGGGCAGGCGTGAAGTACTTTCTTCAGGTTGAACTTGCCGGGCTTGCCGCAAAAAGTTCGGGAGTGAAAGGGACCGAATGTTTTCCAGGGTGGCGGTCGTGCCTTGCTCGTCGGTTTGGTTCAAGTATTTCCTCCCAGACGGGATAACTAATTGCGTGGGCCTTTCCCTAATTCTATCATACTCATGATATAAGTTGCATCATTATAAGTGGAACGTAGAACGTGAAAGGCAATCATAATGCATAGCTAACTCTTTAACATTGTAACGAACTGAAAAGAGGGGCTTTTAAGCTATAGCAAGATTTCAAGGCATAATTGATAAAAATTACCCATTTTAGGGTCGAAAATCAAGAGAGAGTTAGCTTATGGTTAGGTAATATGTTAAAATATAGACTGCCTAATTTATATTTAGCAACCTGCCCTGATTTTAGCAGGGCTGTCCTCTGGAAGGATTAGGTTTGTGAAACGGTCTGGTTCAGACCGGTTGGAGGATGTGTGTTTAAGTTTTTCCGGCGTAAGAAAGAAGCCGAGCAGGTAATAGAGGAAAAAACAGAACAGGCTCTGGAGAAAAGCCGCAGCGATGCCGGTATTTTCGGGCAAATTGGCAAGCTGTTTGAAGTTGACGATATTACCGATGAATTTTGGGAGAACCTGGAACGCTTGCTCTTGCAGGCCGATATTGGTATCAATCTGACTGATAAGCTGATTGAAAATAGCCAGCGGCGGACCCTGGACGAACGGACCCGGCGCAGCCGTGATGTGGAAGTAATCTTCCGGTCCGAAATGATTAAGACCCTGCAAGATGTCCAGGGAAAAGCTCTGGCTTCTGTCGAGGCAGGCCACCAGAAAGATGCCCGCGATCGCGAGTGGGAGCGTAAGCAGCAAAAACTGCCCAAAGGTACACCGCCGCCGCCACCTACCGCCATCCCCAAAGTCGGAGCCGGTAGCGAGGGCGAAAAACGGCCTTATGTAATTATGGTGGTCGGCGTGAACGGCAGCGGCAAGACTACTTCTATCGCCAAACTGGCTGCTTATTACCAGAGCGGCGGGGCCAGCGTGGTGCTGGGCGCAGCCGACACTTTCCGGGCTGGAGCTATTGAGCAAATCAAGCTGTGGGGTACACGGATAAATGCCCCGGTGATTGCTCGTGAGTTTGGGTCCGACCCGGCTTCGGTAGCCTTCGATACGGTTAAATATGCCCAGGAACACGGTGCGGACATCGCGATTATTGATACCGCCGGTCGTCTGCAAACTAACTTTAACCTGATTGCCGAAATGCAGAAAATCGAGCGGACAGTCGAGAAAGCCCAGGTAGGCGCTCCTAACGAAATCGTGCTGGTGCTTGATGCTGTTACCGGCCAGAACGGTCTTTCTCAGGCCAAACATTTTACCAACGCAGTTGGCATTGACGGGATTGTTTTGACCAAACTAGACGGCACAGCTAAAGGCGGTATAGCCTTTGCGATTGCCAACGATTTGAAAATCCCGATTAAATATATTGGGACGGGCGAGAAAGTGACAGACTTTGCCGAGTTCGAGCCGGAAGCCTACGTCAACGCACTGTTCCAACGCGCTTAAATTTGGCCTTGACCCTGACCCGCAGTTTTCTTTGAAAAAGCCGGTGTTTCCAGGTGAATATTCTACAAAGACAGGAAAAGCTAGATGTTTGAGACTTTATCTGAAAGATTAGAAGGTACTTTCCGCTCATTGACCGGACGCGGAAAGTTGACCGAAGACGATATTCGTAGGGCAATGGCCGAAGTCCGCCGGGCGCTTTTGGAAGCGGACGTTAACACCATTGTCGCCGAAGAATTTGTCAAAGATGTAACCGAGTCTGCTCTTGGTTCCCAGATTCTAACCAGCCTCACGCCCGGCCAGCAGGTCATCAAAATCGTCAACGACAAGTTGACCGAATTGCTCGGCGGCGAAACCGAGGAGGGCGAGGGCAAGGCCAACGAACTGAATATGTCGAAGACACCGCCGACCGTTATTATGCTGGTCGGTTTGCAGGGTTCCGGTAAAACGACTACTGTCGGCAAGCTGGCCCTGGCTCTCCGGCAGCAAAAGCACCGGCCTTTGCTGGTAGCGGGCGACATCTATCGTCCGGCTGCCGTGGAGCAGTTGCAGACCCTGGGCCGCCAGCTCGACATCCCGGTTTATAGCGAAGGAACCGAAGTAGCCCCACCGCTTATTGCCCAACACGCTATCGCCCAGGCTCGCAAGAACAACAATACGGTTGTAATCGTGGATACAGCCGGACGTTTGCAGATTGATGAGCCTTTGATGCAGGAGTTGCAGCGGATAAAAGCCGCGGTCAACCCGCACGAAATTTTACTGGTGGTGGACGCGATGGCCGGCCAGGAATCGGTCAACGTGGCGATGGAATTTAACAAACAGGTTGGCATTACCGGTTTGATTATCACCAAGATGGACGGTGACGCTCGCGGCGGGTCGGCCCTGTCGGTCCGGGCCGTTACCGGCGTACCGATCAAATACATGGGTGTTGGTGAAAAGCTTGATGCTCTCGAACCCTTCTATCCTGACCGTATTGCCCAGCGTATCCTGGGTATGGGCGACATTCTAAGCCTGATCGAACGCGCACAGTCCACCTATGACGAAGAAGAAGCCAAAAAACTCCAGGAAAAAATGCGTAAGGGCAAATTTGACCTGGAAGACTTCCTGGCCCAGATGCGTAACCTGAAGAAGATGGGGCCATTGAGCGGCTTGTTGGGGATGTTGCCGGGTATGGGCAAACAGATGAAGGAAATGCGTAACTCCTTAAATACGCCCGAAGCCGAATCTTCTTTGCGTCGGACTGAGGCGATTGTCCTTTCGATGACCAAGAAGGAGCGCCAGGAACCCGATATTATCAACGCCAGCCGCCGCCGCCGTATTGCCACCGGTAGCGGTACGACCGTGGCCGACGTGAACGAGCTTTTGCAGCAGTTCCGGGGCATGCGCCAGATGATGCAGATGATGGGCAAAGGTGGCGGCATGAACATGGCGAATCTCGGCTCTATGCTCGGCAATATGGGTGGCGGAATGCCGTCCGGTATGGGTGGTGGAATGCCGGGCATGGGCGGTGGTGGCCCCAAAAAACAGGTCCAGGCTCCTCGCGACCCGCTGGCCGATTTCAGGAAAGCCTCGCGTCCGGTCGGCCCTACTGGCAGCAGCAAACCGGCTGGTAACGGCAATTCCGCACCTCGGCCCGGTGGTGGTGGCGGTCTACCAGTCCGATCCGGCGGCGCTCCCGGTGCGGGCCAGGTTCGCCCGCCCAAAAAGAAGAAAAAATAATCTTTGATAAAATAGTAGAGCAAATAAAAAATTCCGGGACGGTCCCGGAATTTTTTATTTGCTTAAAATCATAAATTTTAAACCAACTTTTAACCGGCTTACTAAACCTCGCTAATAAGGGGTTTAGTAAGCCGGTTCTACTCGAATCTTCTGAATACTGGCTACTTCTTAATATAGATTTTGCACTCGCTAGGGCCAATCAGGTCTATCATCTGGCCGTCTTCGACCGACTTATCATAGTTGAAGATGAATTCGTGCCATTCACCGTCACCGGGAAAGTTCGGTACGGTATAGTCGCCCAGCGCGTCATCGCTGAAATTAGCGACCACCACCACGACGCTGCCTGCATCGTCCCAGCGTTTCCATGCCAGCACTTTCCTGGCCTGGTCCAGGTGGAAGAACTCGATATTTTCTGTCTTGAGCGGTCCGCTGGTTTTTCTCAGGTAAATCAGGCCGCTGTAGTGGTGCAACAGGTCGGCATTAGACGTGTTCTCCAGCAGTTCCCAGTGGAGCGGGCGCGGCTCGATGCTCTTATCCCAGGTTTCGCCAAATTCCTCGCCCATCCAGATCATGGGTACACCTACCGCAGTTAAAGTAACGGCAGCCGCCAGTTTGGCCTTCCTGAAAGATTTATCTCTGTCGAAATCGGTCGCATCCAGTTCACACATCAGGCGGTTGTGGTCGTGGTTGGAGATATAATTCACGGCGGCAGTCGGGCCGATGATTCCGCCCCTGGCCGGTTGAATGGCCTCCTGGGTCTTGGCCCAATCAAAAGCCTGCCAACCGCTAAACTCGCTCTCTCGCATGTTGGCTGTCATTTGCCAGTAGAAATGATCGTGCCAGAGGCCGTCCATCGGCTTGCCAAAGCCCACAATTGCTGGGTCTACCGGCAAATGTTCCGCCACCAGGTAAAACGGCTTCATGCTGTTAGCCTTTTTGACCGCTTCACCCAGCCAGTGCAGGAAGTCGAAGTTATTAATCAGGGCAGTCGCGTCAAAGCGAATACCGTCCAGGTGGAACTCGGTGGCCCAGTGGAAAGCTACCTCGTTCATAAATTTGCGGGCCGGGAAAAGTTTCAAGTTATCGTCCCAGTGGTCGAAATCGAACTTGGGGCCAAACTGATAAGCGTCGTTATTCTTTTCCTTGAACCAGTAATTGTGGTCAATCTGGGCCAGTGGATTTTCGTCCTGGCCGTGATTTGCCACCAGGTCCATAATCACCCGGATACCCCGGCCATGACACTCGTCAATCAGATTTTTTAGGTCGGCGCTCTCACCGTAGGCGCTTTCCACGGCGTAAAAGTGGCGTGGATTGTAACCCCAGCTAGTATCTCCCGGAAATTCGCTGACCGGCATCAACTCAATGGCGCTGATATTCAGGTTGCTCAAGTAGTCCAGGCGGTCCACTACGCCCTTGAAGTTGCCGCCGAAATCCTTAACGTGCAACTCATAAATTACCAGTTCCACATCGGCTGGCAGCGGGTCCATATCGTGCCGCCATTCGTACTGATCCAGTTCTATCTGACCGTCCCGTACGTGGACGATAGCGTTGTCATTGTTTAGCTCGTTGATGTGAGTCGCCATCGGGTCGGTGACACAAATCCATTCGCCCAGTTGCCAGGAGCTATTCGATTCGACACAAAATTTGTATTCGTAATCGCCATCTGCCAGGTCAAGGGTGGCCCGGAAATAGCCGTCATCGCTCTTTTCAAGCTCACGGTCCTGCCAGTCGGTGAAATCGCCCCGAATAGCGGCCCGTTTGTTGTAGGGCGCGAACAGCGAAAACTCAATCGGAGCCGTTTTTTCTTCTTGCTCGCGCTTGCGGGTATTTTTGGCCGAGCGTCCGGTGACATACTGAGGGGGTACTTTATCCAGCATTTCCACCCCTGTACTGATTAATTTATTGAGCGAAAATTGGCCTTTGCCCTTCTTGACCTCATTCACCTCACCTGCTAAATATTTCTCCAGTTCCTGGTGTCGTCCGCTTCCGAGTTTGTCCATTCTAAATATCGCTTTCTAATTTATTGATAGTCTGCCTGATAAGCCTCCGGTTGTATTTCAGACCGCCTCCCAAATGTTCCTGCCCCTTGCAAAAGGTGAGGAAATAATGGTAATAAATATTCCCACATGTTTTAAATGCTTTTTCGTGAAAGTTGAAAATAGACCTCGTAATAAATGTTACCAGCCCTGGCAATTGGGTTAACCCTTTGTTATCGAAGGAATTACTCTTTTCCGGAGTTTAGAAAGGCATAAACTGTGCCAATTTATAGCTGATACGGCTTGTCTAAACCAAAGCTTTACTTTTTGTTAATCATTTCACTAAGCGTGGCAGTTTTCTGGTAGGCGGCATAGACAGCTTTGGAAAAGATGGTGCGAACGCCTCCTTTTTCCAGCTCATAAAGGGCTTCGGCGGTAGTGCCATTGGGAGAAGTTACCATATTACGGAGTTCGGCTGGATGAGTGGGGGATTCTTTTGCCAGCAAAACCGAACCAAGCAGGGTTTGCGTGACCAGTTCGCGAGCATCCAGGCGGCTGAAACCGAGGTGAACGGCGGCATCAATCAGGGCTTCCATGACCAGGAAAACATAGGCCGGTCCCGAACCGCTGACCGCTGTCGCCATATCAATGAAGCGTTCTTCCTCGAACCACATTTCTTTGCCCAGGGCGCTAAATAAAGCCCTGGCCTGGTCCCGCTGCCGGTCGGTCACGGCGGGCGTGGTAGTCCAGACCGACATGCCAAACCCGATCCGCGCCGGGGTGTTGGGCATGGCCCGGACCACCGCCGGGTGGTCGAGGCGTTGACCCAGCATTTCGGTAGTCGCGCCCGTAACGATAGAAATAAGCAACTGGCCGGGTTTAATTTGCCCGGCCAGTTCCTTCAAGACTGGATTTAATCTTTGGGGTTTCACACAAAGAATTACAATATCGGCTTGCCGTGCCGCTTCGACATTGGAAACAGTTGCTTGAATCCCCAATTTCTCGGCCAGTTCGGTGGCCCGGCGCGACCGGGGATGGCTGGCAATGATTGCTTCGGGTTGGGCCAGGTGGCGTTCCAGCACTCCCGAAATCATTACTTCGGCCATTACCCCGCCGCCGATGAAGGCCAGCTTTTGGTCGGCCAGGGCTGCCCGCGCCTGTTGTTCGTGGGCAGCCTGGTCATCCAGGTCTTGCGAGTGCAACCTACTTTTGCTCCTTCTTGTTGGGCCGTTTGTTAGCTCGTCCGGTCAGGAACAGGCCCAAAATCCCCAGGCTGGCGCTGGCAATAACGGCCAGGATGAGTATAAATACCGGGCTTCCAGAGTTATTTTCCGCGCCAACCCCGGTAGCCGGGGCCGCACTCGGAATAACTGGCGGGGCTGCCGGTCCCGTGCCGCCACCCTGGGCCGGAGGCGGAGCTGCCGGTGCAATGTCGATTAGGCCGGGTAAGCCTGGAATACGCTGCTGGAAAGCCTGGCTCCGGTTGAAACTTCCACTCACGAAGA
>JAYSYV010001448.1:0-2982 GCA_043727245.1 Chloroflexota bacterium
CTTCGCTGTACCTGTGATGCTGTGAACCTGAGTATTTAGCCTGATAATACGGGTTTGAGTTCGAGAGGCTTCCTGTATCAGCGAAGTTGCGGAAGAGCCTAAGAAAGGTAAGGGTACGTCAATAAGAATTGCCGATTAACTCTTAAGCGAATGACAACGACAACTGGTTTATCATAGTGTTCACTCTATTACTCGTTCGAGTTCGAGTTCGAGTTCGAGTTAGAAAGAAGTAGCTCTTAAGGAGAGAACACCGTGAAGAAAGACGCCGAGGTTCAGTTCTATATGCGCGAAAGACAAAAAGGCACTTCTCAACAATTAGCCGCCGCCAGGGCCGGCATGAGCGAACGCACCGCCCGCAAATACGAAAACCACAAGGCTCTGCCCTCTCAGCTCAAACAACCCCCTACTCATCGTACCAGGGCCAACCCTTTTGAGGAAGATTGGCCCTGGGTGGTTGAACAACTCGAACGGGATGGCGCCCTGCAGGCTACCACTCTTTTCGCCCTGATGTGTGAAAAACACCCTGGTCGTTACCAGGCCATTCAAGTTCGCACCCTCCAGCGCCACATCGCCCACTGGCGGGCTTTGGCTGGACCTGAGAAAAATGTCATCTTCCCCCAGGTTCATCAACCGGCCCGCATGGCCCAATCCGACTTCACCCATATGGAAAGCCTGGAAGTTACCCTGACCGGTCAGTCTTTCCCGCATCTGCTCTACCATCTGGTCCTGACTTACTCGAATGTCGAGGCCGTGAGCATCTGCCTCAGTGAAACTTTCGAGGCCCTGGCTGAAGGATTGGAAGCGGCCCTGTGGCAAATTGGCGGCGTGCCTCAACTCCATCGTACCGATCATCTCTCCGCCGCTATTCGCCGGTTGGATAAATCCGGTCGGGAAGATTTCACCGACAATTACCGGGCCTTGATGAACCATTACGGCATGCAGCCAACCTGGAATAATGTCGGCGTGGCTCACGAGAACGGTGATGTCGAACAGTCCCATTTCCGCTTCAAACAGGCCCTCGACCAGGCACTACGGGTGCGAGGTAGCCGTGACTTTAGCGACCAGACCAGCTATTTGCGCTTTGTGGAAGACCTGATCCGTAACCGCAACCTGACCCGTTCCGTTCGGTTTGAAGTAGAGCGGAAACTGCTTGCGCCTCTGCCCAATAAACCCCTTCGACCGGCCCGCCAACTCCAGGTTACGGTTACGCGCTTCAGCACGATTGCCGTTTTAGCCAATACTTATTCGGTTCCGTCCCGACTGATCGGCACGACCCTGACCGTACGGGTGCATTCCCAGACCCTGGAAGCTTATGTCGGAAGTAGCCATACCCTTTCTTTGCCCAGGCTGCTGGGCCAGCATCAGCAACTCATTAACTACCACCATCTTATCTGGAGCCTGGTCAGGAAACCGGGAGCCTTTGCGGCTTACCGCTACCGTGACGAGTTGTTTCCCCGGCTTTGTTTCCGGCAAGCTTATGACCGCTTGCAAGCAGCCGTGCCCAGCCGCTGTGATGCCCATTATCTCAAGATATTGCATCTGGCCGCTACCAGTAGCGAAAGTGAAGTGGAAGTTGCCTTGAATTTACTTTTGGAAACAGGCCATTCACCCACCTTTGAAGTGGTGCGCGAGCTGGTCCAGCCTGAACGTCAGCCCCGCGTGGCAGCGGCCTGGCAACTAAATTCACCGGTGCCGCACTTGCACTTGCAGCTAGCCCGCTATGATCAGTTATTGTCATTGTCGCCGCCTATTGTCGTTACGATGCCCAGTCAAAATGCGGCGGTAGTTCCACCGTCACAATTGAACTTAGAAATGGAATTGAGGTGTGCCAATGAATAGTCAGATCAGGTTGTCAGGGCCATCACCTGATCGTCACACCGAACTGGTGGCAATACTGAGGCAGTTGAAATTAAGTGCATTTAGCGCCTCGTTTGGTGAAGTAGCCCTTAAATCCAGCCGGGAAAGTCTGTCGCACGAAGCTTTTCTGCACGAACTGGCCCGCCTCGAATGCGAACAACGTTCCCAGCGCAGCACCGAACGACGCTTGCGGCAGTCCCATTTGCCGCTTGAGAAAACTTTTGCCACGTTCGAGTTGGCCCAACTGCCACCGGCGTTAAGGTTGCAAATTGAACGCTTAAGCGGCGGCGAGTTTGTTGAAACGGCTACCAACGTAATTGCGGTTGGACCGCCCGGGGCTGGGAAGAGCCACCTCACTTGCGCCGTGGGACACTCGCTGATTGTGAAAGGCAAAAGTGTCTTATGGACGAGTACAGCCAACCTGGTTCAAAAGTTACTGGCCGCTAAACGAGACTTGCGTTTACCGCAGGAACTGACCCGGCTAGACCGGATCGATTGTTTAATCTTGGACGACATCGGTTATGTGCAGCACAGCCGAGACGAAATGGAGGTCCTGTTTACGCTGCTAGCCCAGCGTTACGAGCGGAAGAGCGTGATCATAACGACCAATTTGGTCTTCAGTGAATGGGAGCGGATCTTTAAGGATCCGATGACGACGCTTGCGGCCATAGACCGGGTGGTGCATCACAGCGTAATACTGGATATGCTTTCGGTGGAAAGTTACCGGGCCAGGCAAGCCCAGACCCAACCACCGTCACAAAAAGGTGGTGGTGGCGGCGAAGCGACCGGGCCGATGGCAGAGCCTTAAAGAAGGCTGAAAGGTGGTGCACTAGTGACCGGCAAAAGTAAATGCCGTCGGGTATAGTCGTTGGAAATTAGGCTCAAAGCGGCAAAAGTAAATGTCGTTGAGTGGTGTCTTGGGTTACAAAACCCGGACCGGACCCGCCGCTTGGTAAAAGTAAGAATGTACTTGATAAAGGTAAGGCAACACTTTAAAGAGCAGGGTAGTTTTCTTGCAACTTGTTGGAAGAAAAGCTGCCCTGCCCAAACCGCAAGCGGTTTGGTATTAGTATAAGTTTGTGAGATGGAAAAGTAGTTTTTAATAGGCAAAAGTAATCGCCGTAC
>JAYSYV010001449.1:0-9094 GCA_043727245.1 Chloroflexota bacterium
CCCGGCGGTACTCGGCGGGTGCTTTATCTTGATAAGGCTCGCATGGAAATAAACGATCCGGGTACAGGTTTTGTCACGACCGGTCTGGCCGTAAAGGAATTGGTTAGCGGTAAACGCCAGGATGGCAATAATACTTTTGTAACGCTAACTCCTTCACAGACTCAGGTAGCCGGCGACCCAGTGGGTGGCAACCCGGATGCCCCGGTCTACGCTTCTTTCCAGAATGTTGTCACTCTTGGAAATGCCGATGCCAATTCCAAACCCAACGCGGTAGGCAGCACAATTAACCAGTTTATTGCCAAGAACGGCACGGTTTCTACCATTGCCCCACCGGTTGCGCTTACTATTGGCGCTTACCAGAGCCAAACCGGCCACAATATCGCCGCTCCTTTTGAAACTTTCAAAAATCAGAACGGGCCAGTAACGAACCCGGCGAACGGCAGCACGGTCCAGAATCAGCCGATTTATACCATTGACCCGACCAGCAACGTTTTTGGTCTGGCAATCAGCGATCCTTACTGGGTTACAACCAAAATAGCCGGAGTATCCCAGACGGTACTGGTGCAACTGTTCGAGCGGCGGGTGCTGACTTACAACCCGGCCCTGGCGACTAACCGGGTTGAAATGGGCAACCTGGGCCAGCACTACTACCAGTGGCGCTATGTTGAAAGTGTCACTCCCCCCCCGGCAGTCGGTAACTTCGCCGGAAACTGGAACACCAATTTCGCGCAGATGGGTCTGAACCAGAGCGGCAGCAGTGTGACCGGTACTTACCAGCGTTATGGCGATGCTACTACAATTACGTTACAGGGAACCGTTACAGGTAATACATTAAACGGTTATTTCGGCAGTAATCCTGCAAGTACTATTTCCTTTACTCTTAGTGGTGACGGAATTAGTTTTACGGGTAGCTGGGTTGGTGGTTATCAATGGTGCGGTATTAAGTCCGGCAGCGGCCCATTACCGTCCGGTTGTGGCTTCAGCGGTAACTGGAATGGTAATTTTGCCGTGATGAACCTGGTCCAGAATGGGGCAACCATAACCGGTACTTACCGCCGCTACGATGAAGCCGTTAACAAAGCCTTCAATGGTACAGTGGCCGGGAACATCGGTATCCCTAAACTTAATGGCTACTACGAAGGCGATCCTTCTCAAACAGCGGTCTTTAACATTACTGCCAACGGTAATGGCTTCAATGGAAACTGGGCTACGGCTAACCAGTGGTGTGGTGTTCGCCAGGGGACCGGCCCGCTACCTGCCGGTTGCGGTTGGAGCGGGAAATGGAACCTGGGTGGAAGTGGCGGTACAGTTGCCAATCTGGTCCAGGATGGGCCTAACGTTACCGGGACTTACGTCAATGGTAATACTGGAACAATTACGGGCAACTTGACCATTGAAGCCTGGACTTTGAAGGGGAATTGGGCTATCAACGGACTCACCGGCCCATTCAAATGGGTATCGGTAGCCCAGGGCTTAATTCCTGGCAAGTTCCAGGGTAACTATAACGGCACTTTTGCCTGGTGCGGTTACCGGGATGGTACTACGGCTCCCAGCCCGTGTCTTCTCACTTAGTTTCTTACACGCCCAAATTAAAACCCCTGGCTTCTAACCGAGGCCGGGGGTTTTAATTTGGGCGGTTTTGACCGGCTTACAGCATGTTTCTCTGATATTGAACCAATTCCAACCTCAATAATGTTTCAAAATTGGTTCAATCATTTCGATTTTTGCTATAGTTGCATTACTCTTTCAATAAAGGGTCTATCAGGCGGATTGCCTCGCTCAAACGTTCCTCCGGTGTGCCTGTAACGAGGGCATAGACTCGCCCGGTAGCTTTTAATTCTTCCTCGAAAAGCTGGTGCATCCATTCCCGGATGTGTTCGCCATCGCGGAAACCATCCCGGACAAAAGGAATGTTGACATCGGTCAGCAAATAAAGGTCATATCGGCGAGTATTATCTATCGCTTCCACCACTGGCGACCGCCGGTTCAGGTAGCGCCTATGCCAGATGGAGGTAGCAAAGGCATCGGTATCGCAGATTAACAGCCGGTTAGCCTGGCGGGCAGCGACATCTTCCAGGCGGCTTTGTTCACGGGCTATATGTTCAAATTCGACGCTCTCCCAGCTTTCTGAATTATCGCCCAGCAATTTCTTTTCGGAGTATTCGCGGCCATATTCGGCTACCCAGGCAGTGTGGTAATGGCCGGCCAGGGTGGCAGCCAGGGTCGTTTTGCCGGTGGATTCGGCCCCGACCAGGCAGACTCTTTTAGCGTAAAAAGCTCTCACACAGGGTTCCAGAAAATCCCAGCCTTGCAGGGGATTGGCCCGAACCGCTGTACCGGAAACAGGCACGACCCGGCGGGCTTTGTCTACCTCAACGTGGCGGCAGCCCATATGGGTGGCGTAGGGTTCGCCGTAATCTTCGGAAGTAAAGACGACTTCCGGCACATATCCCAAGACTTTTAGCGTATTCTCGGCCCAGGCTTGCGTATCGTCATCAGGCAGGGTATCTTCCAGGGCAATTACATTTACGTCCGGGTGTATTTCTCGCAGCCATTCGGCCCGCAACCAGCCCGGCGGATTTTCGCCCGGTTTCCAGCACAAAATGACTGTTAGCTGCTCTACCTGGGAACGACCCGTATCAATCAGGTACTTATGCCCCCGGTGCGGCGGGTAGAATTTGCCGACAATCACCCCTCGCTTACTCATGCATAACCGCTTCTAGGCCGGGGTTGGTCTGGGTTGCCAAAGGTTGGGCCGGTCCTGCCAACCGGGCCTTGCGCCACTGCATCAACCCGGCGATACACATAACCAGGAAAAGGGCATACAGAAAACTGGTCAGGTAGAGTCCTTTGTTGGCATACAGCCCGATGTAAATAATATCAACCGAAATCCAGATATACCAGTTCTCCAGCAGTTTGCGCGTCAACATATACTGGGCGACCAGGCTCAGGACGGTGGTAAGTGCATCCAGGAAAGGAGCCGAATCGTTTATGGATTGCAGGAAGAAGGTTATTCCGGTGGTAGCAGCTATGGTAATAGCACCTAAAATAATCGCTGTAAGTGGCCCAAGCCTGGACACCAGCAGCATGGTGCGATTGGCCCCGCCGCGCAGCCACCAGTACCAACCCAGCCCACCCAGGACAATATAGACCACCTGTAAAGTCATATCGGCGTACAGTTTGGCCTCGGAAAAGAGGACTATAAAGAAAAGATTGTTGGCTATCCCTATCGGCCAGTTCCAGATATTTTGCTTAACGGTCAGCCAGACGCAAATCGCCCCGGTGATAAATCCAAGCACTTCGGTTAGATTAAGGGGTAAGATTTGCAGCAAAGCTCCTACCAGCAATATAGCCGACCCTAAAAATGCAATAACCAGTTCTAACCGTTTCATAAGCGGCTCCTTATAGTGTATAAATCACACTAAAATTCTATCATACTTCCTGGGAATTGCAATATAGCAAAAACCGAAACCATTGAACCAATTTTGCAACATTTTCCAGGCTGGAATTGGTTCAATACCTGCGAAACATGCTGTAGTACTCTGTTACGGAAGATTTGCCACAACGTAAGCTTGAAAGTCAGCTACAAAACGAACCATTTGTTACGCCCATCGGGGGCGAGCGAAGTCGAGAAATCTCGGCCCGTTGGGGATACCGTATAGGTGAAAACCTGATTTTAGGCAAAACAGGGTGGAATCATGCCGTGTCTTTGATTCGGATATTTTCCAACGGGACCCAGAGGGTACGCCGGACTCTTCGCCTCGGCTCACACGCGGAGGGCGTGACAATGGCTGGCTGGTTCTCTTTCTTTCCAATGTCGTTGAATGCCAAGGCTTGGTTTACAGAGTAATAGGGTTCGATTACTTTATATTCAACAAACTCTCGTAAAGAGCGATAGTTTTAAGGGCGGCGGCGGGCCAGCTAAAGCGGTCTTCGACTAACTGGCGGCCTCGCTGGCCCATTTCTTTTCGGGTTTCAGGCGGTAATCCAGCCAGTTCGATCAGGTGAGCGGCCAGTTCGGAGGGGTTGCCGGGCGGGCAAAGCCGACCGTTTTCGTATTTGCCGCTTTCCAGCACTTTATCCGGCAGGCCGCCGGTCCGGCTGGCGATTACCGGCAGGCGGTGGGACAGGGCTTCCAGCGTTACCAGCGAACTGCCCTCATACAGGGTGGGATGGACGAACAGGTCGGCTAACTGGTAGAGGGCATGCAAATGTTGAGTGTCCACCGGGCCAAGCCAGCTTACTTTTGAGGAAAGGTCCAGCCGGTCGGTTTCCTGTTTGAGCTTTTGGGCCTGACTGCCGCTCCCGACCACCAGCCAGCGCCAGCCCGGTTGCAAACTTCCCAACTTTTCGCGGGCCAGCCCCAGCGCCTCCAACATTACTTCAAACCCTTTGTTCGATTCGATCCGCCCCACGCTCAGAAAGATAAAAGAATTTTCCGTATTAATATTATATTCCTGGCGCATTTCAACAAGATTGACCTGGGCGGCTTCATGGTCCAGTTCGTCCAGAGCCACCGCGTTAGGAATCAAGGCTATTTTTCCGGCTGATACTTTGAGATTGCGCTCAACTTCCGGCAGCAGGGCCGTATCGGTCGCGATAACGCGGGCGGAGTGCGTGGCGGTTCGGTGCAGCAATTCGCGAAAAGGGGTGTAAGCCAGTTGTTTGGCCCAGGCCCGGCCCTTAAATTCTTCCATGCCATGAGGATTGAGGACCAGCGGCACATCCGCCAAAGGTCGCCGGGCATAGCCGTACCCGGCCAGGCCGTGGGCGTGAACTATATCAGTCGCCGGTTGTTCGTGACGGACGGCCCGGCCCAGGCTCAGGGCGAAAAGGGGGTAGTTTACCAGCCGGTCGGGTATAGAATTGCGCCGCAAGAATTTGAAAGCACTGTAAGGAACCGGGAAATGTTGGACTTGCTCTTGCCAGGCAGGGTCGTCCACCGTCAGGGGATGGCCGGGGTCGGGCGGTTGGGTATACAGCCGGACATGATGCCCCAGCCGGGCCAGTTCCAGGGTCAGGTGATAGACGTGCCGTTCCAGGCCGCCGTAAGGATGAAAAGGGTAGCAGGCGCGGGCTAACTGGCTGATAATCATCGCCGTGCCAGGGCTTTTGATGATGTGCCGGGAAGAAGAATATTTTGCAGACTCATGCTTTACCAGCCAGTTTAAAATAAAGTTGTTCGACTCGTTCGACCACCGCCTCCCGGCTGAAATGCTGGCGGGCGGTTTCGCGGGCGGCGGCTTTCAGGCGTTCTCGCTGGGCTTGTTGACCGGGCGCTAGAATCGCTTGCAGGTGTTGGGCCATTTCAGTGGTATCCTGCGCTAAAAGACCGTTGTAGTTGTGTCGGATAATATCGGGTGTGCCGCCGGTTTCCATCGCTACGACCAGTGCGCCCACGCCAATAGCTTCCAGCAATACCCGGCTGAGTGGTTCGGGCCAGAGCGAGGGAAACAGCAAGACTTCGGCCCGCTTCATAAGCCGCAAGACCTCGGCATTTTCGGCCCAGTCCAGCACTCGCAAATTTAACCCTTCCCTGACGGCTTGCTCCATCTCGCCCCGCAGCGAACCATCGCCCACGGCCAGGGTCGGCAAAGTTGGCCTGACCTGGCGCAAGACTTCCAGCAAAAGCCGCGCCCCTTTATTTTCCTCGAATTTACCCACAAACAGCAGGTAGGGCTTTTCGGTATCAGGCGTGGTTGGCGGTTGGGCGGTGATTTGCTCCAGGCGGTCCAAATCTACAAAGTTGGGCATTACTTCCAGCCGGTTTGCCGGTACGAAAGGCTTTAGTTTAGTGGCGATATAGCCGCTGACGGCCAGGGTGCGGTCGGCCTGCGCCAGCCAGTTTTGTTTGAGTTTCAGGTTCGCACCCATGTACAGCGAGGCCGGGGCGGCAGCAATTCCGGCTGGTCCCTGGTTGCGATAGAGGCAGACCAGCCGGTTTAACTCGCTACAGCCCGGACAGACTTTATCGCCGCTCAGATGGGTGGTCCAGTAGCAGACCGGCCAGTAATCGCGCACTGTCGCCACCACCGGGATACCGGTTTGTCGGGCGGCCATCACCGTCGGGGGAATGGTTAAATAGTGCTGACCGTGAGCCAACTCAATTTGATGTTCCTTGAAAAATCCGGCCAGAAAGTCGCCAAAAGCCGGGTAAAGCCGTTCGTTGCGGGTGTAATTGCGGATGAAAGGCAACCGCGCAGCCTGGTAGTGGTACTCGGTAACGGACAAGCCCTCATACTGGCGGAAAGTGGGCGCATTTCCCTTACTTTCGCGGGGCATAACAACCTGGACCTGGTGGCCGCGTTCCTGTAAAGCCCGCGCCAGGTAAAAAGTACTCCAACCACTTCCGCCGCTATTGGGCGGGAAAACATCCGTAACCAGGGCCAGTTTCATTTGCTTTAAGGTTTTCGCTTTTCGTTAAACGTAGAACTTAAAACGTAGAACGTGTCAGAAGACGACAAGAATAAATGACTAAATGGCGAATATAGACTGATTTTACCTACGTTCTACGTTCCACGTTTAAAGTTTTATGCTCGTCTAACTCTTGAATAAGCTTATCGAGCGACCGGCAATGGGCCGCCCAGCTAAATTCTTGGGTAACGCGTTCGCGGGCCGACAGTCCCATGCGCCGTCGTTCCCAGGCCGCCACCGGACCGGGCGCTAAAATCTTGGTCAGGGCATCGGCAAGGCTGGCCGGGTCGCCTTCTTCAAAGAGTGCGCCTTCCTGGCCGGGCCGGATAATCTGGTTCAGCGGGGGCAAGTCTACCGTGACTGTCGGTAAGCCCAGCGCCATATATTCAAAGATTTTCAGGGGCGACCAGAAGAACCCGGCAGCTCGCAAAGGAGGATGTTTGGAGGTATCAAAAGGGGCCACTCCACAGTCGGCCAGCGAAAGATAGGTCGGCATCCGCTCGTGATTGATAGCCCCGGTCAGGATTATGCGTTTTTCCAGGCCGTAGGCTTTAACTTTAGCCCGTAAAGGCGCTGCTTCTGGCCCGCCGCCCAGAAGCAGGAAATAAAGACCGTCATCTTTGGAAATCAATCGCCGGGCCGCTTCCACCAGTACATCCACGCCATGCCAGTGGCGGAAACTTCCGGCAAAAACGGCTACCCGCATCCCACTGCTGACATCTGGCAAACCCAGTTGAAGGCGTACCCGGTGTTGTTTTTCCAGGTCAACTTTTTCGGGATTGAATCTTTCGGTATTGGCTCCCCAGGGCAACTCGGCGATTTTGGCCCGGTCTATCACTTTGGGAACGGTCGTATGCAGCGGCGTTACAATCCGGCCCGCCCACCTGGCTTGCAGGGTAGCCCACCATTCCAGCCGCCGGAACAGCGCCCGGTCCACCAGATTTTTGCGAGTTCCCGGCGGGTCCACTATTAAAGCGTTCACTTCCAGGATAGAGGGTAACTTGTGCCACCTGGCGTAGAGCATTCCGGCCCCGGCCAGGTTGTAATAGCGTTCCATTACAAGGTCCGGTTTGAGAGCCTTCGCCAGCCGGACCAGCCAGGGATAACTCAGGAGGTTGAGATATTGGGGCAGACGCAGCCGGTAGAACTCGATAGGCAACCCACCTTCGACCTTTAAGGTCAGCCGGGCCGGTTGATTCTTTTCCCGGCGGCAAACTACATGCAATTCGTGGCCTAGCTTGCTGAGTTCCGAGGCCACTTCCAGAACGTGAGTCGCTCCGCCATGACTGCCCGGCGCGACGACCGCCCCGGCAACGTAAAGAATTCTCACCTGGGTTGTTTTTTTAGAATGATGAAGAACGGGCCGGTCTGCCACTTCCCAAAGAGCCAGATGTCCAGTTGCATCATGAAAGTCAGTATTCGCAGAACGAGGACCATCGGGCCGCTCTTGCGCCGGGCGAAACTACTCTTGAGGTTCTTGCGGACAGCCAGGTCAATCGCAGCGTTTTCCTCGTGAATTTCCTCGGCTTCGGCGGCAACTTTCGCGGCCTGGTGAGTCACTTTATTGCCCTCCACTTCGGCTTTAAGCCGTTCCAGACCGCCACCGTCGGCCCAATCCGAGGTCAGGCCGGTCGTGGCGCTTGCCATGCGGGTCCGAATATCTTTGCTGGATGCTTCTTCGTGAGCTTTGTTGGCCTTGCGCTGGCGGTCCAGTTGAAACCGCACCACTCGCCGCACGCCATATTCACCGGCCTTGATGATAATATTATCAACCAGACCCTGAAAAACGCCGTTCCAGAAGACTTTCTTTTCGATAGTGAACCCGGCCCGGTTCACGAAATATTCCAGTTCTTCCCAGGTCTTGACTGCTTTGAGGTGGTCGCTTTTGCGTAGTTCGTCCCGGTGGAAATCGAAGATACCCCGCTTAGAGAAGAAACCGGCCACCCTTTTTTGCAGCTTTATCACCGGCCAGAGGCGACCCATCTCCCGCGTGTTGGAAAATACAAAAATGCGGCCATCCGGCTTAAGTACTCGGCCCAGTTCCGTGAAGAACGGCTCTATACCGTCCAGCGGCAAATGTTCCATCAGGTCTAGCGAGAAAACTTTATCAAATGACTCAGGCGCAAAAGGCAACTGGCGGCCATCTCCCCGAATAAGTCCGATTTCGTCCAGGGCTTCGTGGGCGAATAGCGGCGCGACATCCACGCCGATTACAGTCCCAAATTTCTTACGGTTCCAGTAACAAAAGCGTCCATCGCCGCAGCCCACTTCCAGGGCTATATCTTTTTTAGCCGGTTGGAGCATTTTTCGCAGCAGGTCGTTGCGGACTTTCGCGCCCAGCAAAGGCAGGCTGATATGCTCGTGGTCAAGTTCGTGTTCAAACTCGTCTTCCAGGTAGCGGCTTTGCTGGCCCACTTCCAGGCGTGGCAGCAGGTCAATATAGCCCCGGCGGGGTAGCTTGCGGCCTTCCGCTACGACCGGCTCTTCTTTGCCACTGTTGCTAAAAGCTCCGTAAGCCAGGTCGCAGGTCTTACAGACGAAGCCACCGTCCACTATTTCCAGGCGGCCTCTTTCCCGGTCAGTTCCGGCGGTCGCCACACAGCGCGGGCAACGGGCTACTTCCAACAATTTCTCAGTAATCAAACGCTTGCAGTCCTTATAAGTATCGTTTATTTATCGC
>JAYSYV010001450.1:0-2969 GCA_043727245.1 Chloroflexota bacterium
GTGTTTATACCCGGCACGATTGGCTCGATTACCTGGCTCAGTCTGAACGAAGCAGGTGTCAGCCGGATTAAACACGGCCTGGTGGTGACGGGCGTAGGCGACGCCGGTTCGATTACTTATAAAAAAAGCCGCCGGGGTGACGCTGAAATAGACCAGGCTATGACAAACGTACTCAAGTATAGCGAGGCTCCCCACGAAATCATTGATTTCTACCCGTTTGGCTACGACGAGCGGCAATACTGTTCGCCAGGGTTTAACCTGCCGGTGGGCTGCTTCATGCGGTCGCGACACGGCCACTATTCCGAGTACCATACTTCAGCCGATAACCTGGATTTCGTCCGACCGGCTTCGCTGGCCGACTCGCTGGCTAAATGCCTGGAGGTTTTTTCGGTGTTGGAGAACAACGCCTACTATTTAAACCTGAATCCCAAATGCGAACCCCAACTGGGCAAACGCGGCCTGTACCGGGCTATGGGCGGGGCTTCCAGTGAGCAAATGAGCGAGATGGCTCTACTATGGGTTCTTAATTTATCCGATGGTCAGCATAGCTTGCTGGATATTTCCAACCAGGCCGGTTTAAGTTTTGAGGTTATTAAAAATTCAGCCAATTTACTCTTGCAGTATGACCTGCTGAAATTGCGAACTGTAACACAGTAAAGCCTGTAAATTTTAGGAAGGTGCAATATGAACTCACTATTTTTTGACTCTAAAAGCCGTGATGAACTGCGGAGGGAACAGCTCTACAACGGCCAATTATTCGTTTTCTCGCCTACCCCTGCCACTATAGCTTTATCAGAGTTCACCCAGAAAATGGTTGAAGAAGCTTTTAAACCGCACGACCCCACACAGGCCCAGTATCACCTGCCAGTCGAGAAATTTGTGGTAATACTGGCCGAACTTAAACCACGCTTTATTCACCATCCCAAATCTAAAGAACTGATCCAGGCGATCCTGCTTGAACGCGGTTGTGACCTTGAAAAAACTTATTTTGATGTACCGCGCTTACGCACTATGGCCCATGGCGATTATCTTACCGCCGGTATTGCCTATGCTTTTCACCCGCACCGGGACACCTGGTATTCGGCCCCTTTCAACCAGCAGAACTGGTGGATGCCGGTCTATGATGTCGAGCCGGAGAATGTCATGGCCTTCCACCCCTATTACTGGAACCACCCGGTACGCAACGGCTCAAGTGAATATAATTACTATGTCTGGAATAAAATCAGCCGGGGAAGCGCTGCCCAGCATATTAAGACCGATACACGTAAGCAGCCACGAGCCGAAGAAACAGTTGAGCTTGAGCCTCAAATTCGGGTAATCTCACCCGTCGGCGGCATGTTAATCTTCTCCGGCGCTCAGTTACATTCTACCGTACCTAATAATTCAGGCTACACTCGTTTCAGTATTGATTTTCGGGTGGTCAGTTATGACGATGTAGTAGCCAAACGAGGCGCACCAAATATTGATTCGGCCTGTACCGGTACCACTTTACGCGATTTTCTACGGGCCAGTGACTTTGCTCATCTGCCAGATGAAGTGGTTGCCCTTTACGATAATGGCACACCGGTAGACGGTGAACTGATTTATCAACCTACACTCACTCAGTCTTAAAGCTGTTCTCTTACCTGAGCCGTCCCGGATAAATACCAGGGCGACTCAAACTTATGTCAAGTTGTCCCGGCAGTGTAACCTTTACCGGCTAACGAACTAAAGACAAGGTTTTATTATGGTAACACTTAACAATCAGGTAGCTCTTGTAACCGGCGCTACCAGTGGCATCGGCCAGGCTATTGCCATGGCGCTGGCGGAGGCCGGAGCCTGTGTGGGCCTGGTAGGTCGTCAAAGGGAGGCACTGGAGCAAACCGCCCAACGATCCAGGCTTAACTCACCCAAAGTGGTTACCTACCAGCTTGACCTGGGTCTGGATACGACTGTTGAGAAGCTAAAAAATCAAGTGCTGGAGGATTTTGGCCGGTTGGACATTCTGGTCCATAGTGCCGCTGTGCTGGCAAGCGGACCGGTCAGTACCGCATCCGTAGAGGAATTTGACTGGCAGTACCGCATTAACGTGAGAGCGCCTTATGCGCTTACGCAAATTCTACTACCTTCGCTTATAGAGAACCAGGGTCAAATTGTCTTTATTATTTCGAGTGCCGGGCTAAAATCCAGGGCTAATTTTACCCAGTTTGCTGCTACAAAGCATGCCCTTAAAGCCGTTAGTGACGGTCTGCGCGAGGAAGTAAATCCGCTCGGAGTGCGGGTACTGAGTATCTTTCCAGGGCGGACCGCAACCCCAGGGCTGGCTGAACTGCATAAAATAGAAGGCCGCCCTTACCATCCCGAATATCTATGCCAGCCTGAAGATATAGCGGCAGTTGTATGTAATAGCCTCAGTTTACCCAGGACTGCTGAAGTCACCGACATAAATATTAGATCTTTTATGAAATTTGAATAGCTGCCTGAGACTGATCTTTTCAAGCACTCAGCTCATCATTCCACATCCAAAAGGGCCGGAATCTTACCATACCAGATTTACCACATCAATAATTCCAACGCGAAAACCCGGAATCTATAAGATTATTCCGGGTTTGTTGCAGGGTATGTTCGCCTCGTTTTAATTACATTGTTAACTTGCAGAACTAAACTTACAGCACAGCCCGAAACAGGCTAGAACCAGTCGGTTCTAGCCTGTTTGCTTCCCGACTTAATGAGAGGGCTTTTTATAGCGGCGCAGTACCAGGCCCGCAATAAGCATGTTAGCCGCCAGTAAGCCCAGTACAATAAGCTTCCAGCCATTGTCTTCGGCTACCGGGCTACCAGTGCCAGTATTAGGCAGACCAGGCACAACACCAACCGGTGATTGATTGGCATCATTAACAGCGGACGGGGCTGTAGTAGGTCGCGTGTTAGCATCGCCCACGGCGGAAGGACCAGAGGGGGTAAAGGTTGGCCCGGCACTCTGCCCATAG
>JAYSYV010001451.1:0-2969 GCA_043727245.1 Chloroflexota bacterium
GGCTTTTGTCTCGTCCCTATTATTTATTGGAATAGGCGGCGGGATTTTTGTTTTTATAAGCAAATTTGCCGTCAGACAGCGTTCCGGTTAGCTGTCCTATTCGCAAGCATAGCAAAGTATTCAGCTATACTGATAATTATTACTCAATAAACGGTAGTAAGTGAGGCATAAAATGGCACACTCAAAATTTAAAGAAGTTGATAACAAGGTTAATTTCCCCCGGCTTGAAGAAAACATGCTGGACTTCTGGAAAAAAGAAAAAATCTTTGAAAAAAGCCTGGAAGCTCGTAAAGCGGGCGAACGCTATATCTTTTACGAAGGCCCGCCCACGGCGAACGGCAAGCCCGGTATTCACCACGTGCTGGCCCGTGTTTTCAAAGACCTTTTCCCTCGCTATAAGACCATGCGCGGCTATTATGCCCCACGTAAGGCCGGTTGGGATACTCACGGCCTGCCGGTAGAGGTCGAAGTCGAAAAGAAACTCGGCTTCAAGGGTAAAGAAGACATCGAAAAGTACGGTGTAGCCGAGTTCAACAAGCTCTGCAAGCAATCGGTCTGGGAATATGTCCAGGAATGGGAGAAAATGACCGAGCGCATCGGCTATTGGGCCGACCTGGAAAATGCCTACATCACTTACAATAATGACTACATCGAAACCGGATGGTGGATTCTAAAGACCCTCTGGGAACAAGACCGGTTGTTCAAAGACTACAAAGTGACAATGCACTGCCCCCGCTGCAACACCAGCCTGTCGGATGCCGAAGTGGCCCAGGGTTACAAAGATAACGTGGATGACCCCTCGGTTTATATCAGGCTGCGCTTGTTACCGGGGGAAGCCGAAAAGCTGCCTTTTGGGCCGGACGCTTCTAAAGACTTGCCGGTTTCGTTTATGGTCTGGACAACTACGCCCTGGACCCTGCCCGCCAATACGGCGGTGGCCCTCAAAGCCAACGCCCCATATGTGCTGGCTCGTCCCAACGAGGAGCAGGAAGCCTACATCGTAGCGAAAGACCTGGCCCCTAAACTCTTTGGCGAAGACGGTTTTGAAACGCTGGGCGAGGCTCAGGGGTCCGACCTGGTTGGCTTCAAATACCAGCCGCTCTTTGACGGCATGGACCTCAACAGCCAACCGGCTGATGTGTCGGCGGCTTACCGTTCCATCACCGACGAGATAGTCGAACTGGGCGAGGGAACTGGCATTGTTCATATCGCTCCAGCCTATGGCGACCTGGATGTGGGCCGCCGGGCCGGTTTGCCGACTCTTTTCTCGGTGGACCTTACCGGCAAAGTACTGGAAGCCTTCCCTCAGTTCAACCGGGAATTTTTCAAAAAGGCCGACCCGCATATCTCGAAAGAACTGAAAGAACGCGGCTTTATGTGGCGCATGGGCCGGGTATCGCATACCTACCCCTTCTGCTGGCGTTGCGATACGGCCCTGCTCTTTTTCGCCAAGGATAGTTGGTACATCAAAACTACCAGCGTCAAAAATGAGCTTATCGCTAACAACAACAAGATCAACTGGTATCCTGCTCACATCAAGCAGGGCCGCTTCGGTAACTGGCTGGAAAACAACGTGGACTGGGCCGTCAGCCGAGAACGTTACTGGGGTACGCCCCTGCCTATCTGGCAGTGCGACAAGTCTTTCCAGTTCGATTGTATCGGGAGCGTGGCTGAACTAGAACAAAAAGTTGGCCGTTCGCTCAAAGAGTTGGATTTGCACCGGCCCTACGTAGACGAATTGACCTATCCTTCGCCTTTCGTCGAAGGCGGCATCATGCGGCGGTTGCCGCTGGTACTGGATGCCTGGTTCGATAGCGGGGCTATGCCTTTCGCCCAGGTCCATTATCCTTTCGAGAATAAAGAGGATTTCGACCAGCTTCATTTCCCGGCTGATTACATCTGCGAGGCGGTAGACCAGACTCGCGGCTGGTTCTACACTTTGCATGCCCTGGGAACTCTGATCAAAGAGCAACCGACTTACAAGAATGTAATCTGCCTGGGCCACATTCTGGACGGAGAAGGTCTTAAAATGAGCAAGTCCAGGGGCAACATCGTCAACCCCTGGGATGTGCTGAATACCCAGGGCGCGGACGCGCTGCGCTGGTATCTCTATACGGCCAATCCGCCGGGTGAGCCGCGCCGGTTCTCCCAGGATTTGGTCAGCGAGAGTATCCGCCGCTTCCTGCTGACGCTCTGGAATACCTACAGCTTCTTTGTGACCTACGCCAATCTGGACAAGCCGGACCTGGCGACCAAAGTGCCGGTTGCGGAGCGACCCAGCATTGACCGTTGGCTGGTTTCGCGGCTCAACGCCTTAATCCGCGATGTCACCGATGGGCTGGACCGCTACGAAGTAACCGGCCCGGCGCGGGCTATCGAAGCCTTCGTGGACGACCTTTCCAACTGGTATGTCCGGCGCAACCGCCGCCGCTTCTGGAAAAGCGAAAGCGATACGGATAAACTGGCGGCCTACCAGACGCTTTATGAAGCCCTGGTCGCGGTTGCCAAGTTGAGTGCTCCGTTCATCCCGTTCGTTTCGGACGAGATGTACCGCAGCCTGGTGCAAGTGGTCGAGCCGGATGCCCGCGAAAGCGTTCACCTGTGCGATTGGCCGGTAGCCGATGCGACGCTGATTGACGAGGAGTTAATCAAGGATACCGCCACGGTTATCCGGGTGGTTAGCCTGGGCCGGGCTGCCCGCAGCGCCGCCAAGTTGAAGGTGCGGCAGCCTTTACTGGAAGTGCTGGTCAAGCCGCGTGAGGCATCCGAGGGAGCCAGCCTTATGCGCTTCAAACAGCAGGTAATGGAGGAGCTTAACGTTAAAGACCTGGTGGTGGTCGAAGACGGAGCCGACATCATGAGCTATAACGTGAAGGCCAACTTCAAGCTGCTAGGGCCAAAACTGGGCAAGAAACTGGGCGAAGTCCAGAAAGCCCTGGGCAAACTGGACGGCAGCCAGATAGCCGCTA
>JAYSYV010001452.1:0-9059 GCA_043727245.1 Chloroflexota bacterium
GCGATAGTCGTTGGCGCGTCTGCTGGCACTCCCACACCTGCCGGAACGCCCACCAGTACCGGGGCCAGCCGCATCGAAAGGGCTTCGCTGGTCGGGAAACTCTTGCTGTGGCGGTAGAACAGCAGGAACCCTGCTACCAGGATAGACACAATCGCCAGCACCTGGGCCGTCCGTAAGCTGTTAACGTTACCCATAAAGTAGAGGCTATCGGTCCGTAAACCCTCGGTAAAGAAACGGCCAATCGAGTAAACCACCCAGTAAAGCAGGAATATATCGCCATTCCGCAATTTGACCTTGAAACGGCGTTCGATGGTCTTGGGCCGCATGATACAGAAAAACAACACCAGGAAAGTAAAATAATTCCACACCGATTCGTAGAAGAAAGTCGGATGGAACAGAGCATCTTTTTCAATGCCGTTCATTTTAACTCCGCCGATCGGCAAAATCGAGTCAGGGCAAAGGGTATCGTCAGTGCCGGGAGTAATTCCGCTGGTGCGATAGTCACAGGGAATTTTGATGCCCCAGGGAAACTTGGTTTCGCGACCATAGGCTTCATTATTCATAAAGTTGCCCCAGCGGCCAATGCCCTGGGCCAGCACCAGGCCAGGCGCGACAAAATCGGAAAAACGCCAGACATTGAAGCGCCGGCTGGATTCTCTGCGGTTTTGTTGCAGGTTATAGATGTAACCGTAAAGAATGGTTCCTAATATGCCACCAACAACGGCCCCCTGGATGGCGATACCGCCGCGCCAGATTTCAACCGCGCCCGCGTGCGCCGGATTGCCGATGCTAAAGAAGTAGTCTTTATAACCTTCCCAGGTATTAAAAACGTACCAGATACGGGCAAAAACTATGCCGAATATCAGCAGTACCGGCAAAATTCGCCAAACATGGTCGGGGTCGTCGCCGCGCCGCTCGGCCAGGAACTGAGCCAGGAACGAAGCCACGATTACGCCGCAGGTAATAATGATACCGTACCAGCGAAAGGTTAGACTCCCCAGGGATAACGCGATCGGTTTATTACCATAGCCTAAACGCAAAAGCAGGAAAATACCGACCATTATTGCGTAGACAATCAGAATACCATACCAACTCAGAATAAATTTGGACAATTTAAACCGGCGAGTGCCTGAAGCCGTTACCGTTGCCATTTAGAAAACTCTCCTTGACCTGAACATTTAAGGGCAGAAATTGATTGATTGCATGTTTAACTCAGGGGCTAAACTCAGCTAGTGTTAGCCGCTATTATATACCATTGTGGCCTGACCTTCCACCAGCTAACAGCCCGGCAAGTCCGTCCGCGATTTCGGCACATAAATCGTCACGGCATCAGGACGGCAGGAGCGGTAGTTAGCCAGCACCGCCTGGGAAAGTTCGGGCGAAATGTATATGTCGCTGGCCTGACCGCCCGCCGCCACGCGCCGCTCAATCGACTGGCGCAAGACTACCAGGCTGAATTCCTGCCGATTGACCATTTCGACCAGCTTACTCTGGTTCCAGCGGCCATAGCGCGTGGCATGGGTCTGGGTGAACGGGTCGGTTGTAAAGATGAGCTTGCCGGTTGCCAGCATCAACGAAACATTATCGCTGTAAATAAAAGGGCCACGGTCGTTAGTCATAAAGGCAGCCACTTCGGCCAGGCGTTGCTTCTGGGTTTCCAGGGGAGCGCGGTATTCCAGGCCCAACCAATCGGGATTGCGGAACTGACTCTGCAAGCCTTCCATGACAGTCCGGGCCGGTGCAATCGCCCCCAAGACCGGCAAATCATCCGGCCTGACCCGGCCCTCGCCTACAAAAAGCCCTAACCCCTGCCAGCAAACCAGGAGCAAGGCCAGCGTCAGGGCCAGGCTTTTACCGGCCTTAAAAGGCCACTCGGCCAGCCGGGTAAACAACAGGCCGATTGAAATACAGGCCGCCGCCGCTAATTCCAGCAAATGATTGTGATTTCCGCCATAAGTCCCGGCGGATAGCCCTGCGCCCCAGGCCGCCCCTGCATACAAGACGAAAAAAGTGCCAGGATTGTTTCTCAAGTGCTGCCAGCCGCTTCTTAAAAAGTTTTTCCTGCCTGTATCGCCCGGCACAAGGAGCGGTTGGAGCCAATCCCACAGCCAGAAAGGTATAAACAACAGGGCCAGCAGGAAGAATAGGTGGTAACTTTGGACCAGGCCGCTAAAGAATTTCCAGTAATTCGAGAAGCTCCAGGGTAACTCGTGGACCGTCACAATGTGATACCAGAAGCCGCCGCCGCTGAAAAGGTTCATTAAAAGCATGGGGCCAAAGCCCATGACAAGGTAGGCCAGGCCAAAACTAAAAGCCAGCCGTAAGCCTTCGCGCTTATGCACCAGCAGCCAGATTCCGGCCACCAGCACACCCGCGAAAGCAGTCTGTTTGGTCAGGGCAGCCAGGGCAAAGAAGCCCGCCGCCGCCAGCAAACGAGGACTGATACGCAAAAAGGAAAACCGGAGCTGGGGGGCTTCTTCTTTTGAAGTAAAGGCCAGGTACAGGCCGCTAAGACCCAGGAAAAGGGCTGTAATATCCGGCTTGACCGTGTTACCCCAGAAAGCCACCAGGCCCAGAGCGCTCCAGACCAACCCGGCCAGCAGCCCGGCCCGGCGCGAAGTCAGGGGCGGTGTGCCGCGTTCTTTGCCATAAGCCACCACAAAGCGGTAAATCAGCCAGGCAATCCCGGCGGCAGCCAGCAAAGAAATCAGGCGACCCGGCTTGAAGCTGGAACCAAAAAAATGCAGCGGCAACCAGTTGAGCATGTAATAAAAAGGAGTATAAGGGGCCGAGATAAAGCGGTCGGGACCGGGCAAACCGTAGATGTCTACGCCCCGGTCCATGAGTAGCGTTTCGGCCACAATCATGCTTTCCGATTCGTCCACCTGAAAAGCAAAATTGAAAATCTGCCAGACAATATTAAGGGAAAATAGTAACTTGGCAGCCAGTAAACTAAAACTGACCAGCCAAAGGACATTAAGGGGAGTTAAAAGTTTTGAGGGAGATTGCAATTTCAAAATGGTTTACTTGATTAGTTGCTGGGTCTTGGCCGCCCCGGCATAATTGCGGCCCTTCCAGCTTACCCCTTGCCCGGTGATAGACCTTATCATCGAATCAACCAGGATGCCCATAAAGACCAGGGCAGATAGCGGCATAGTCCAGGCATAAAGCGCCGGGACACCCAACTGCCGGTCAAACCGGCGGCGGGCCACCACCATCAGCAAGACCTGGAACAGGCTAAAACCGAGCTGGCGTTTGGGAAATTTATCGCCCTTCAGCCAGCCTAACAGGGCCAAAGGCACTTGCAGGAAAGGAAACACGCCCAGCCACAGGGCCATAATGACGAAAAACGGAACGGATAAATAAGGCTTCCGGCTGCCCACGAAAGCGTTCTTGCGAAAACCCTGCCAGATGTCGCCCAGGCCGGTGTACATCCGTACGGTGACAAGTTCCTGGCCGTTTATGAACAATAATTTGCCGCCAGCCGCTTTAATCGCCAGGGCCATGTCGCGGTCGTCCAGTAAAGAGCCTTTCAACTTCCCGGCATAACCGCCCACCTGCTCAAACGCCTCGCGCCGCAGCAGCAAAAACTGGCCGTTGGCTATCGCTATTTTGCTGCCGGGCTGGTTGACCTTATCGGGCGGATATTGGAGCATAATCCCCATAATCGCCAGCGGCATCAACACATTTTCCCAGAAAGTGAGCAGTTCCAGGCCGGTCAGAGCCGAAAGCAGGGCGACTTTTCCTTCAACCGCAGCAGTTATAGCAACACGCAGGGCTACAGGGAAATGAAAAGTATCGGCATCGCTGAACAAGATATAGCGGCTTTCGGGCCGGGCCGTTTCGTAGCCCATCTGCATGGCGTGGGGCTTTCCGGCCCAACCGGGCGGCAATGCTTCGCGCAAAGTTACAACTTTAAGCCGGGAGTCTTCGGCGGCGATTCCGGCCAGAATCCGGGGCGTGGCATCGCTGCTGCCGTCATCCACCACGATTAGCTCGAAATCGGGGTAATCCTGGGCCAGCAAAGAACGGGCGCAACGTTCGATATTGCGGGCTTCGTTACGAGCTGGCACGATAATTGTTACCGGCGGTAAATCCTCAACCGGGATAGTGCCGGTCTTCTCGGTCCGACCCATTTTCTTCATCAGGCCCGGCAACCGCCAGGTGCTGCCAATCAGCCCGGTCAGGCTTAAAGTCTGAATTTCCAACAACCGGCGCGGCTTGCCCATATTTAAAAAGCTTCCTTTTCTCACTATTTTGAACATCGAGAAGTCCGAGGGTGGACATTACAACGTCCAGGGGTCATTTTAGCATAAGTCAGGCGGATTGACAGGCGGCCCAGGTTGCAGCTACAGGGGGAATGAAAAGTAGTCAGTGGTTAGTAGCCGTTAGCGCCTCAAGAATGTTATAATCAAAAAGAGGTTTTTATACCTCTCGAAATGCAAACGCAGAAAGAGATTAACTTTATGGAGTGGCCTGAACCCATCAAACCCGGTCCCGGCCAGGAGTCGGTCTGGGACTATCCGCGCCCACCGCGTCTGGAAGATTCCGGCAAACACATCCAGGTGGTTTTCAATGGTGAGATAATCGCCGATACCCACCGGGCTAAACGTATCCTGGAAACGAGCCATCCCCCGGTCTACTATATTCCGCCGGAAGACCTCAAACTGGAATACTTTGTGCCGACCCGCCGCCAGACCTTTTGCGAATGGAAAGGCCAGGCCGCTTACTACACTATAAAAGTGGGCGTTAAAACCAGCCAGGACGCAGCCTGGTACTATCCTGACCCTGACCCCGATTACGCCGGGTTAAAGAATTATGTGGCACTCTATCCGGGCAAAATGGATGTGTGCCTGGTGGATGGCGAACCGGTCGAGGCCCAACCGGGCGATTTTTATGGCGGGTGGATTACCAGGGATATTGTGGGACCGTTTAAAGGTTAAATACGACTGATAAATCTGGGGCAAAGCAAATAATGAGTCTTTGGGAGAAAGCCTGGAAACCGCTGAAATACAGTGGGTGGTGGCTTCTGCACGAATGGTTTTATGATCTGGCCTGGTTTGTAGACCGCATCTTTGCGCCAGTGTTGGCAAAGCCGGAGTTTTACGGGCGGGAAAACATTCCGCGCAAAGGGGCAGTGTTGTTCACAGCCAACCACTTGAGCCAGTGGGATATTTTCTTCATGCACTATTTGCTGCCCAGACCCGGTTACTGGATGACCAAAAAGGAATATTTCAAAGTCTTTTTCTTTGGCGGTTGGGCCAGGCTTTTTGGGGCTTTCCCGGTGTCGCGGGGCGCTTATAACCGCCAAACCCTGCAATTTGCGGTAGACTTGCTCAAAAAGGGCCACCTTATGATAATTTTCCCAGAAGGCCACCGCGCCACCAACTACCGGATGATGCAAGGACATAGCGGAGCGGCCCTTATCGCGACCAAAGCCGAAGCCCTGATTGTGCCAGTCGGGTTCGCCGGGACCGAGAAAATAAGCCGCCGCAAAGAGTACGGCCCGGACGGTAAGAAAATAAAACCACGTGTGATTGTGCGAGTGGGCCAGCCCTACCTACTGCCTGGCGAGGACGCAACGGGCCGCCGCCTGGAGTTGGAAGAATTAAACGAGATAATGATGAGCAAAATCGCTGAATTGCTGCCGCCGGAATACCAGGGCTTTTACACCCCGGCAGAACTGGCCGAACGCCAGAAACTAAGAGAGCAAGACCAATCCGAAAAAGTGGCCCAACGGTTCGCTCGAAAAGCCGCCCGGCAAGTCCTTGATGAAAATCTTGAAAAAGGTCTTAACAAAGATAAAGAAACCCCTAACGAAACGATAGAGGAAGCAGTCAGGCATGAATGATGTAAATACACAACCTTCCAAAATAATTTTCAAAGTTGGCATCTTAACTTTGAGCGACCGGAGCGCCGCCGGGGTCCGGCCCGATGCCAGCGGCCCAAATGTCCGCGACACCCTCCAGGAACAACTGGCCCACGCCTACGAAGTGACGGCCTATGAGGTCATCCCGGACGACCACAAGTTAATAGAGAAAAAGCTCATCGAGTGGTCGGACGTGCAAAAACTCAATCTTATCCTGACTACCGGCGGAACCGGCCTGGCTCCCCGTGATGTCACACCCGACGCAACTCTGGCTGTAATTGAAAAGCAAGTGCCGGGAATGGCCGAAGCAATGCGGGCCTACAGCCTCAAAAAGACTCCTATGGCGGTTATTTCGCGGGCGGTCGCCGGTATTCGAGGCCAGACCCTTATTATTAACCTGCCCGGCAGCCCCAAAGGAGCCAGAGAATCGTTGGAGGCCATCATTGCGGCCCTCCCGCACGCCCTGGAAAAATTAATGGACGACCCGGCGGAATGCGCCTGAAATCAGTGAGGTAAATTGTTAGTTAAGTTATGCAATTAGTTATCCAGACCGGCCCCGCCGCCGGAAAACAATTCGACCTGGGCGGAAAGCCCCTTATGCTGGGTAAAAATCCTGAACTCGAAATCTCTGTGCCGGACGCTACTATGGCCGGACAGCACGCCCGTTTTGAGAATATCGGCGGGGCAGTCTTTGTGGCCGACCTGGAGTCGGGCATCGGCACTTATCTGAACGGGCAGCGCATGAGCCCGGGGGCGCGTTATCCGCTCCGGCCCGATGATACCCTACAAATTGGAGCTACCACTTTTCAGATAATAGCGCCGGTCGCCGCAGTTAGCAGTAGCCCTGAAGCGCCTGCCAACGGCCTCGCCGCTCCGCCTGACAGCCCTATTATGGCAGCACCAGCCCAGCCTTCGCTCCAACCCTACCAGTATCAGATTTCCAAGGTTTATTCACCGGCAAAACTGGCTACCCCGGTTCCGGCCAAACAGACCGTCCAGAAAGCCAGCCGCAAAATCCACTGGCCGAGCATTATAGCGGCCCTGGTAGTGGTGGTGGCGCTGAATGCAGCGGTAATCTACTTTATAAGTTCCAATACATCGAAAACTCTTGAAATTAAAACCACCGGGGAGGTCAGCCGCGCCCCGATTAGATTCACGCCCGTTCCGACAGCCCTCCCGCCGACCAACACGCCTGACCTCAGCGGCAAGACTTTTAGCGGGTCAACCCCCGGCATAGGGGCCAGTTCGGCCCAGACTACGCCGCTTCAGCTAAGTCCTAACGATTTACCGGTCTATCCGGGAGCCAGGCGGGTTGATAATCCGACCGGCGCGGTCTATTTTACCCAATACATAACCAGCGACAGCTTTGACAAGCTCTCGGATTGGGCTAAAACTTCTTTTTCGGATAAAGGTTGGACTAATGTTGAGATGAAAAATCTGCCGGGCAAAGAAGGGGCAGTCCTGACCGGCAAGAAAGGCAACCTGAGCGCGGTGACATATTTGCTGGGGTCAGGCCAGAGAGATACCGCCCCTTATGATAATTTCTTTAAAAGCGCTAACGTTGACCCAGGCGGGGGGGTGGTGGTAATCACTATTACAGTTTCTTAACGCGGACTAGAGTTTTACCAGATAGGGAGTAGTTTGCAGGGCCGAAATATTTTCCGCTCCGATACAAAACATGGTTATGCGAAGTTCCCTGGTCAATTGCTCAATCAGGTTGCTGACTGCCTCCACCGACTCGTCCGCCGCTTTCAAAAAGGGCAAGGCCAACCCGGCTACATCCGCGCCCAAAACTAGCGCCTTCGCCACGTCCACGCCATCCCGAATTCCGCCGCTACCGATAACCAACCCGTTCGGGTGAGCCTGCCTGGCCCACTGGATAGATTGGGCCGTGGAAATGCCCCACCCGGCGAAGGCTTCGGCGGCTTGCTGCTCCACCGGTCGCCGGATGCGGTGACTTTCAACCTGGCTCCAACTGGTCCCGCCGCTGCCGCCCACGTCAATTCCCGATACCCCGACCGCTTTTAGTTTTAACGCCACCTCGTAGGAAATGCCGTTGCCGACCTCTTTGGCAATGACCGGTACGCCATCGTTTGCCAGGGCCGTACAAACAGCCTCGATTTTTGAAAGCAAGCCTTTGTAGTTGGTATTGCCGTTGGGCTGCACCGCTTCTTGCAGGGCATTCAGATGCAAAATCAGCGCGTCCGCCCGCAGCATATCAACGGCCCGGCGGCACTGTTCGACCCCATAACCGTAATTTAGCTGGACAGCCCCCAGGTTAGCCAGAAGCGGAATATCCGGCGCGTAAGCCCGTATCTGGTAACTGTAGCTGAGGGCATCATCTTCGACTGCCGCCCGCTGCGAACCTACGCCCATCGGAATTTGCCAATGCTGGGCAGCCAGGGCCAGGTTGTGGTTAATCCGGGCCGACCACTCGGCCCCACCGGTCATGGAACTGATTAGAATAGGAGCCTGGATAGTTTTACCCAGAAAGCGGGTTTGTAGAAGAATCTCGGCCAGGTCAATTTCAGGCAAAGCCTGGTGAATGAAACGGTAATTTTCCAGGCCCACGCTGATGCCTTTGGCCTGGACATCTTCATTCAGGCAAATCCGCAAATGTTCAACTTTGCGGCTGCTGGTGCTGTCGGGGGCATTTGAATTTGAGTTGGCGGTTTCGCCAGTAGAGGTCTGCATAATTTTTCGTCAAACCTAAAACGTAGAGCGTGAAAGGTGGAAAAGATAACCCGGAATGTTTAAAATTCTCTCAGGTGACTTAATTAGCGATTAAATCATAAACTTAAACTAATTCTTAACCTGCGTTATCTGCACTTCCACGTTTAACGTTCTACGTTTAACGAACTTCCTAGCCCCGGCTGGTGCTGGCCGATTTACGGATTAGCGCCAGTTCAGGGAACCAATTCTCGACCTGCGAGGCAATGCTGGCCGGGTCTAGCCCTTCTTTTTCTCGCATCAGCGATTGGGGTCCGTGAGTTACAAAGTGGTCGCGGACACCGACCCGGTGAACTTCCACTTCGTTCAAACCCTTCATCTCGTACAGTTCCATCACGGCGCTGCCGAAACCACCGGCCAGGGCTGCTTCTTCGACTGTCACAATCCGGCGGTACTTGCGGGCTGCTTCCAGCAGCAATTCTTCGTCCAGCGGTTTAATGAACCGGGCGTTGATGACTGC
>JAYSYV010001453.1:0-2965 GCA_043727245.1 Chloroflexota bacterium
GCCACCCGGCCCACTTACAAAGGTGAGGCCCGCAAGGCCAGGGGTTATCCGGCTATGACGGCTTGTGTGGTGAACACGAAAGTACCAGCGATTAGTTATGCTAACTGGTTCAGTTACACTCAGGACTTCCTCAGCCAGAACCGCGAATTGTATCGGGCGGTGCGCTATAGTCGGGCAGTTTTAGCTGGACCGCCTTTACGCTTTGTGATGGATGCCAGTTTCGATGACCAAAAAATCTTTGGATGGTTCAAGGCCCGCGACGAGTTTGTAATCCGGCTGTGTCATTTAGAACGGCTGGTAGAGGTTTACAACGAGCGGGAAAAGCGTTGGGAAAACTCCATGCTTTAGTTGAAACAGTGTTGTGGCAAGGGCGCTGGCAGGTCGAGTTTAACCACGCCGGTAAAACCCGGCAGGCAAAGATAGCGGTGGGTTATTTCAAGATTCGCTTGCTAACTACCCAGCAAGAATTGGGGGTGGTGGTAGCCGAAGAAGTAGTGGGTGAAGAAGCTGGACGGCGTTTGGTATTAGCGACAAATGTCGCCTTAGACAGTCTAGGAATAGTCCAACAAGTCTATAATGACTGGCGGTTGCGGGGTCGCATTGAGGCAGGTTACCGCTTTGATCAGGAAGCCGGATTAGATGTCGAAGCGATTAGTGTGCAGGATGTAGAAGCAATGGGTTGTTTATTTGCCTTAGTCTTAGCGGCTCAGTTCGTCTTCTATCTGATGGCGCAGTGGCCACCCTAGGCAGTAAAATGGTTACGGGAGTTAGGCGGCAAATTAGGCGTAAAGCAGGACCGCGATGGGCCGTATATTTTTCTATAAGGACTGGTGGCCCTTTACCAAACCTGGCTGACCCTTAGTTTTGTGGGGATTACCCCTTTCCCCCACTCCCTGCTTGCTCAGAAATGGAGATGTGTGTAATCACCAGTTAGTTTGACCTTGACATTTGGGATAATCAGTTGCTGGCCTAACTCCTTCATCGGTGAAAAAGAATAGTCACTAATGTTTTTTCAGGGTAACGATCAGGCCGCTTCTGGCCGGTAAAGTAAATAAGGGCTCATAATTTTTGATAGCGCCGCCAGCCTCGACCACTAATGATGCTGGCGTTGCGCTGCCACCGTTTTCATTGAGCAGAATCGCTGCCACAGCATATTGACCAGGCGGCAGGTCGCTAGCCTCCAGGTTAATTTTCAGGCCGTTGACAGCCTGGTCGCTCATGTTTAGCAGCACCAGCACTTCCTGGCCTGCGGTACGGCGCAAGTAGGCCGCCACCGCCGATTGGCCCGCGTTCAGCGGCACAAATGTGCCTTGCGCCAGAGCCGGGGTAGCCCGGCGCAATTTAATCAGACGGCGGTACAGGTTGAGTAGCGAAGCGGGATCGGCCTCCTGAGTCTGCACATTCACCTGGCCGACGTTTTCATTTGGCGCTTGCCAGGGCTGGCCGGTAGTAAAGCCCGCGCCAGGTCCTCCACTCCACTGCATTGGTGTCCGGATCAGCTCGTCGGGCTTGACACCCAGCATGCCGATCTCCTCACCGTAATAGACAAAGGGTAAGCCTGGCAGCGTCATATAGGCTATGGCGGCCATCTTCATCTTTTCGAGGTTGTTGCCCAGCGCTGACATCACCCGGTTTTGGTCGTGGTTGGTCAGGAAAGTGCCGAAGCGCTGAAACGGCCAGTTCTGGTAAGCGTCTCCAGCAGCTTTGACAAAGTTAGCGTTATCGAGGGTAGCGCTGTCCAATAAACTTTTAGCAAGGCTGAACTCGAAATAATCATCAAGCTGGTCGGGGTAATATCCGGCCAGGGCCAGGCTGAAGGTGTTGTAATCCTCGCCAATGGTAAAGCTGTTGGGCTTTACCGAGGTGTAAAACTTCTTAAAGTCGCGTAGCCAGGCTTTGGTTTCGGGCGTATCAACCTGGAACCGGCCATCTTCGATCAAATAGCGGATTGCGTCAAGGCGGAAACCGTCCACACCCATATCCTGCAGCCAGAAGCGTGCAACCTCATACAACTGTTTGGTAACAGCCGGGTTGCGTAAGTTTAGGTCGGGTAGGCTGGCATCGAAGACGGCGAAATAATAACCTTCTCCGTTAGGGTTCTTATGCCAGACGCGCTGGTTATCCAGTCCAAGGTAGCCGGGATCGGTCTGGCTGAAGATATACCAGTCCCGGTAAGGTGATTTAGGGTCAGAAAGAGCCTGCTGAAACCAGGGATGCTGGGAAGAAGTGTGGTTCAGCACCAGGTCAGTGATAATGTAGATGCCGCGCTTATGAGCTTCCTGGATGAGTCGCTTGAAATCATCATTAGTGCCGTAGTCGGAGTTCACCTTTAAGTAATCGGTCACGTCATAGCCGTGATAGCTGGGTGATTGCGTTACCGGCATAAGCCAGATGCAGTTGGCCCCCAAACTTTTAGTCGAACCGGGCTGCCCGTCATTGATATAATCCAGTTTTGAAATAAGCCCCGTCAGGTCGCCTTTACCATCACCATTGCTGTCGAAGAAACTGCGCACAAAAACTTGATAGCATACGCCGTCTTTGGCCCAGGTCGCACTTACCGGCTGAGGCTGGGGAGTAGGCCCGGTAGTAAAAGTTGGCGGAATAGCGGTCCGACCGGCAATGGTCGGGACCGAAGTAGGGGTAGCTTCGGGCGAAGCCGTTAGAGCGCCTGCAGTCAAGGCTACGATTGTCAGGAAGGTTGGCGCTGAGCTGGTCTGGAATTGAGCTGAGGAAACCGGGGCCGTAACAGACGGAAAGTTCGTGGTGAGGGCTATGGAAGTACCGGACGCGGTTATTAAGGCCGCTGAACTGGTAACCGCTCCAGTTGTAGCCTGCCCTGTGGTAGTAATAGCTGGGGCAATTGTAGTAGCTGGCGATGTTGCTGAACGCCTGCGGACAGAGCCAGGAGGGCGGCAGTCCGCTGCCTACCGGTTCAGCTCCTCCAGCTACTACAATTGCCCCAGCT
>JAYSYV010001454.1:0-2963 GCA_043727245.1 Chloroflexota bacterium
AAGGTTGCAATAAATATGTGGCGTACTATATTTAGTATGTTGTTAATTCTATTACACTATACATAGGATGCCTACTTAAAAATTAAATCTAAACGTCAACTGGAAAACAAAATACTTTATTCTCGCTTGGATTTCACTCTCTGTAATCTTAAAAGTATAGAGAAAGGTAGAAGAGCCTTCTAAATGTCACGGTACGTGGCCTATATAGAAAAGAGAAACGAATGAGGCCCACAAGTTTTTGGCTGAAGCCGGCCGGACTGGTGTTAATGTTGATGCTGGTGAGTTGCGGCCAGGGGCAGGATCAAGCAACTGTATCACCTCCTCTAACTGCCGCTAATGGCAGCCCCGCTAATCCCCCTCAGGCTGTAACGCCAGGCAGTTCTCCCGCTGGTTTGACTTCGTCTTCCACCAGCGGACCTGACGAGAACGGATCAGGATCCCCACCCCGCCTGCCGCTTCCTATCGGCCAGGCCCTCCAAACCACGGCCGAAATCCCTCTGCCAGGCAACTCGACCCGTTTCGATTACCAGAGCCTGGACGCTCAAAGTGGCCGGTTGTTTATTGCGCACCTGGGGGACAGCAGTTTAATCGTTTTCGACCTCAAGACTAACAAGGTGCTGGCTGAAATAGGGGGGTTGGGAGGAATTCACGGTGTGCTGGTGGTGCCGGAAACAGGAAAAATCTTTGCCACCGCCACCTCCGACCACCAGCTAGCCATAATTGATTCTACCACCCTCAAGATTATTAGCAGGATAGCTGCCGGAAATTACCCGGATGGGATGGCTTACGACCCGATCAATCACAAACTTTACATCTCTGACGAAGGAGGCAACTCTGAACCGGTCATTGATACTCAGACTAACAAAGCTCTGGCTTCGATTCCTCTGGACGGAGAAGCCGGTAACACTCAATACGATCCGGTTTCGCAGCATATTTTTGTGGCGGTGCAAACCCGCAATGACCTGGCTGAAATTGATCCCAAAACAGATAATATTGTAGCTCGCTACGGGTTGCCCGGTTGCCAGCATGGCCACGGCCTGCAACTGGATGTTGAGCAGCGCCTGGCTTTTGTAGCCTGCCAGGGCAATGCCAGACTACTGACCCTGGATATGCAAAAGGGAATGCGCGTTATTTCAGTACAGGATATTGGAGCTAACCCGGATGTGCTGGCCCTGGACAATCAGAAACACCTGCTATTTGTTGCCAGCGAGAGCGGAGTGGTTTCCATATTTAACGAGAGCAAACCGGCGATCGAAAAGGTAGCTGAAGGTTTGATTGCCCCTTCGGCGCATACTATCGCCCTGGATATACAGACTCACAGGATCTACCTGCCGTTAGAAAATGCAGGAGGCAAACCGCTGCTTAGAATTATGGAGTATCGCAGTTCCTCTTAACACCCGGTTGGCAACCGCTAACCGGGTGTGAAATTTTCTTGAAATTTTCTTTTGTGGGCGTTAGCTCACCTCCCGATGAGAGGCAGTACTTTGTATGATTGCAAGCGTACAGGAGATTGCTCGCCGGTATACAGAGTGCTGGAAGTTAATAGCTAACTGGGCCGGAGAGGGGTACAGTCTTGACTTTGAGAATACCGGCTTTAGTTAATACCCTTCAAAGTAGCCATTATTTTTAATAGAAGCAGCAGTAGGAAGTCAAAATGCCCAACTTTCCTTCGGTATTTCCTGTATGGTGGATTGCTCTGACCGCAGGAGTTGCCCTGGTCTTAAGCTTTTTATTCTTGCTATGGCGTTTCAAACAATTTTCTCTCAAGGAAGCGTTGTTGGTGGCCACAGTAGTAGGGCTTACGGTGTTCTGCTGGCGTTTATCTGGCAATATCAAGGAGCTGAACGATGACCCGCTACCTCCCTTCAGCCCCAACGATTGGCTTTGCCCTTTGGTGGTTTACGTGTTCCTGGGAGTGTATAGTGGATTACGCTCGGCGATTTCCACCCTCAAGGGTTGGGAGCAGGCAAGAGCCTGGCTCACGTTAATTGTACTGGTAGTCAATGTAGTAGTGATTTAGCCCTTCTTTCAGGTAGTCTGGGGAAAGGTTTCACAGACCTGGCTTTTATTCTTTAATAAAATAGCCACAAGAAGGACAATCTAATGTTAATAGCCTGGAACCAGGTAGCTATAGCAGCCTTGCTGGCAAGTTTACTTGCCCTGGTGATTTTGTTGGTGTTTAGAATCAGGTGGAGGACGGCCCTCAAACTATCACAGGTGATTGGTCTGGCACTGTGTGCAGGAATTGGCTTAACGCTCTGGTTTATCATTTTCAATACTTTTGCATTAAAAGTCCTTGACTTCGATTTTCCTATTCCGCTTTTCCCGGTAAGCCCCGAAGACCTGAGTTGCATGGCCGTAACTGGCCTGACCGCTTATATTTACGTGGTTGCCAGTAAAAGACTGTCCGGGTTTGGCTCTGGGGAAAATCACCTCGATAATTCTAACCAGGCGAGTAGCGAGCAAATAAATAACTCTCCCCGATTGGAACGGTGGGTCTGGATACTGCCGGCCCTGGCTGCCCTCATAATAGACATATATTTCATTTGATCGGTCAGGGCTAAACAGAAAGCTGTAGTTACTTAGATTTCGCGTCAAATTAGCCCGGAACCACTTTCTAGTCGTCAACCGCTGCCTAAAGCTACTTGTATGTTTAATGCGGCAAAATACTTTTCTAGCGGTTTGTGAAACCGCCGGGCCAGACTATTGCGCTGGTTCAACTGCACCTTAACAATCCGGCCCAACTTAAAAGTGACCGCACCACCTATAGCAAACAGATCGCGCACCCAGCGCTGCACCCCAAAAGTTTCTAGCTCCGGTTCAAGCGCCGCCAGCCAGCCTTTGGCCCACATTACCAAATTATGGGCTAACTGGGCCAGCAGCAGCAGCATTTCCTGGCCCGCCAGGTTGAACTTGCGCCGCTTGACCAGCCCTAAGCCCTGTTTGTCGGCTTTGATTGAGGC
>JAYSYV010001455.1:0-26747 GCA_043727245.1 Chloroflexota bacterium
GTGGCCTTGAATGCCGGTCTGGATGAAGCCAAACTGTTCCGCACTCCACAGCAATTCCAGGAAAACATGAAGCGGTTAGGGGTTATTACCAATACCCTGGACGCAGATTTGGGAGTCAAAATTGATACCAGCGGCGAGAAGCTTTACGCGGTAGATAACCGGGGCAACCAGATTCAGCCGATGCAACTGGCGGCTGCTGTGGCTTTACTGATGTTCAAGGCCCAGGGCGGCGGCATTGTGGCGGTCCCGGTCAATGCTCCCAGCATCTTCGAGAAGATTGCCCAGAAATACGGCGGTGAAATCCAGCGGACCAGGGTTAGCCCTTACGCCCAGATGCAGGCGGCCACCAAGAGCGGCGTAATTATGGCGACGGACGGTGAAGGCGGCTTTATTTTCCCGAATTTCCATCCGGGCATGGATGCCATGTTTGCTACGGCCAAGATTCTAGAGCTAACTATCAAACAGGGCGAACGTATCAGTGAGGTGGTAAATAGTTTACCGGCCTACGCCCTGGTCCGCACCAAAGTGGCCTGCCGCTGGGAAGATAAAGGCCGGGTTATGCGGGTCTTAAACGAGCAATATAAAGACGGTTCGCAGCAAATAGACGGGGTTAGAATACCGCTGGGCGACGAGTGGGTCTTGATTTTGCCCGACCCTGACCGCCCGCTGTTTCACATTTTTGCCGAGTCTCAATCAGCGGACCAGGCCCAAATCCTGGTAGATAAATATGCTGGTCTGGTAACAGGACTACAACAGTAAAATCATCATAGGGGAGCCTTATTTATGTCCAGGCTGGAAAGCAGCCCTTTAGGAGTAACTGAAACATTATATTTTACTTTTGCCGAAGGGTCCGAAAAGTTTACCCTGTTGTCCGGCCAGCAACTTGGACCCGTTACCGTGGCCTATGAAACCTATGGCACGCTCAGTCCTCGGTACGACAACGCTATTCTGATTTGCCACGCCCTGACCGGTGATGCCCATGCCGCCGGGATAAGCGCCGAGAATGGCCGCATCGGTTGGTGGGAAGTGTTGACTGGGCCGGGTATGCCACTGGATACCGACCGCTACTTCATTATCTGCGCCAACGTCCTGGGCGGTTGCAAAGGCACTACCGGCCCGTCTTCGCTTAACCCGGCGACCGGCCAGCCTTATGCCCTAGATTTCCCGCTTGTCACGATTGAAGATATGGTCCGGGTCCAGAAAAAATTGCTGGACTACCTGGGCATCAAGCGGTTGCTAACCGTGATTGGCGGCTCGATGGGCGGGATGCAAGCCCTGAGTTGGGCAACCCAGTACCCCGAAATGGTGGCCTCGGTCATCCCCATAGCGACTAGCCCCCATCTAACAGCCCAGGGTATCGCCTGGGATGAAATCGGTCGCCGGGCGATTATGGCTGACAGCAACTGGGATGGCGGACATTACTATGCGCCGGGTCATCTCCGCCCTGATGCGGGCCTGGCCGTCGCCCGCATGGTCGGCCACTTGACCTATCTTTCCGAAGAGTCGATGACGAACAAGTTTGGCCGCCGTTTGCGAAATCGCGACCGCTACAGCTACAGCTTTGGGGTTGATTTTGAGGTGGAAAGCTATTTGCAGCACCAGGGCGAAATCTTTAACCAGCGCTTTGATGCCAACAGCTATCTTTACATTACCAGGGCCATGGATTACTTCGACCTACGCGGCGAAAATCAAACCCTAACCGAAACTTTCGCCGGGACGCAAAGCCATTTCCTGTTCATTTCCTTTTCCAGCGATTGGCTCTATCCGCCTTCTATGTCGCAACTGATGGTGGACGCCTTGCAGGAAGCCGGGCGCGGCGAGGAGGTCGAATATTTTGCCGCCCTGTCGCCCTATGGTCACGATGCTTTCCTGCTAGAGGCTCAGCAGCAAGGCCCGGTCATAACACGGTTCCTGGAACGAGTCTGGCAGGAAAAATTTTAACTTTATAACAGGCAAACTTTTGCTTCAAGTAATTTATCTTATAGAGGATAAGTCTTTCGTATGCTAAACTAAAGTCACAATCTTCCAACGGGTTTCGTTAAGTCCACCAATTAAAGTACAAAAGGAGTACCATCTATGGCAGATTCTGACAAGAAATCGGTTAAACCAGCTCCCAACAAAAAGGAGCAAAAGGTTGACGCGAAAGAAATAGATCAAGAAATGGACGAAGAAAAGCTTGATCAGGTGAATGGCGGGGTGGATGGCAGAGCCGCCTGGACCGCCAGTGGGGTACGCAAACGCTAAGCTTTAGATTCTATAGGAACAAAAAAGCCGGGTGAAATAATAGTTCACCCGGCTTTTTTGTTCCGCAGAATCAGGGAAAATAAATTTTAAGCTTCTCAGGTTGGCAAGTTATAGCCTGGAATACCCAGTATGAAGAAGTAAGCTTTAGCCTCGTTTCCGCTGCTAACTCCTTTGAAAACAATCGTATACTGGCCGGGTGGAGTACTGCCGTCTGTCCTGACAAACGAGGCGAAGAAAGTGAAGCCGGTCGGAACCCCACCGGTCAGGATACTACCTTGCAACGGTAGCCCGTTAGGAGTATAGACGGTGGCGGCTATCTGCTCGCCCTGAATCATCCGGTAAATCCGAATACTAAAGGTAGTGCCAGGGAACCCGGCCTCCGGCTTAACCTCGGTGTTGGATTGGGCGGGCAGAGTAAGGTTGTATTTGGGATTATAGCGCCAGTTATAATAATGGCGGCCTACATTACCCATTTCAACCAGATAACCGGCTGGATTGGATGGGGTATAGGTCAGAATGCGACGTTCGTAAAGCTGAACCAGCACATCGCGGGCAATCCCGGCCACATTGGTCCGTACCCAGTAAGCATCGCTAATCGGATAGCCCATAGTCTGGACCCAATCGACGATTTTGCCGTTGACTAACCCTTTCCCATTATAGACCGGCCCGCTCTGATTGAGGAAGTCCCAGAAAATTCTAGGGATATTATGGCCCAGGGTCCGTTCCCAGTAGACGTAATTAGCGCCGTCCACCGCGCCGAGTAAGTTATTTAATCCCACCTGGCCGTTGCGCGACAGGGTAGTGATGACCTGCTCGTTGGTGCGGTCGGGCTGTTTCTCCAGCAAACCATACCCAATCGAGTCGGGTACATTGGCGCTGCCGCCGGGTGAAACTGTGCCGGGTGTGGCGGGTGCGGATGGGACGGGGGTACTCGGTGAAGGGGTCACGCTGACACTGGTTGAAGGGCTGGTGCTTACGCCGGGCGTGGTGCTGGCCGGGGTTGTTATCCCCGACGTGGTAGTTACAACCGGAGTATCGGCCAGGGCGGAATTAATGCCCTGGGTATCGACGCTAACGTGTAGGCCCAGCGAGGTTGTAGATGCCGGGGGTTGGTTGGGCTGAGTCTTGTAAAAAGAATTAAGCGCAAAGAAACTGGCATAAGTGGGCGCGTCGGGGTTAACTACTAACGGGTCGCCCGCTACCGGAACATCATAGGCCGGATATTTTTGCTTGAAAGAAAAGTCACCCTGCTGCAACTGGCCGGAAACCATTTCCTTGACCAGCAAGCCGTTAGTGACGTAGTAGGGGTTGTAGGGGTTAAAGTCGGGCCGGGTGATTTCCATCCGGGCCTTGTCCAGGTATTCGACCTGGCGCTGTCCGTCTGGAGATTCCGCATAAGGCTCGGTAGTGCTAAAGAAAGGGTCCGGCCCCCAGGTAAAGCCGCGTGTTACCGCCCCAATAGCCACCGGGTAATCGGCTTGCTGCCAGTTTTGCCGAAAGCTCGGATTGGAAAAGGGGTTGGCGCTGGCGGGGGGAGCCGAGCCAATCGCACCGGTAAAAATCGAACAAACCAGCATTACCAATAACGCTACTCGCAGTGGGGACCGCCTGTAAAGCGGCCAGGACGGTGAGTTTTTACGTGCGAACATCCTGAACATTATCTGAACCTCCCGACCTACTCGATGGCTGTAACAAGAGCAAACTGCTCGTACCAGACGCTCTGGTTTATGCGCCAGGGGTGTCCCGGTTTTTGTAAAATTTGGCGATCCCAACTGCTATTTTGAGGTAAAAAACAAACTACAATAACGGCCTTTGGCCCATTTACTATACATAATTATCCCCCAAATGGCAATAGATTTTTGGTCAACTTTCCATAATAACGAATAAACGGTACTTATTTCTTACTACAAGAGGGATTAATTGGGGTCTTCTAAATTTCCCGGTTTGGCCCGGCGACCTTGAAACCAGCTAAAAACCCTGTAGCTCACGAAAGCAACAGCTATCAGGACTACCAGGCCAATTCCCACGCCGCTAAAAAGACCTTCAATGCCTTTGATGCTTGCGGCGAAGAAGAAACCCACCAGACAGTAGAGTATATTCCAGACCAGGGCCGCTGCCAGTTCATAGCGGGCAAACCGGGCGAAAGGAAAGTGAGTAGCACCGGCGGTAATCGCCACGAAAGAGCGAATATGGCCGAAAAAGTGTGAAATGAAAATAGCCCTGCCACCACGCTTATTCAGGAAATTCCTGGCAGTCAGCATGTGGGGAGCCAGCATGGATTGCAGGCGGGTCTTTTCGATTAACTTCAATACACCCAGCCGTCCCAGCCAGAAATCGCTGCTGTTGCCCAGGAACATGCCCAGCCAGCCAAAGAGAATGACCAGCGGTAGCCAAAGCGTTCCTTCGGAAGCGTAAATCGCACCCAGCAAGACCAGACTGCCGCCTGGCAGTATCAGGCCCAGCAGGACCGTATTCTCGAAATAAGACCCCAGGAAGACAATCAGATAGCCAAAGCTCGCGTACTGCTGCTTCACAAACTCTAAAATGTCATTAAAGAAACCCATGCCACCTTTACCTTTTCCCATCCACCTGCGCTCAAACAAAGCCAATACCAGGCTACGGGGAAATTGTAACCGTCCCGGATGAACCTGGCCTGAACCCAGCCTTAAAGCCAGATTAGCTCTCCGAATCCAGCTTATCCAGGTAATCTTCGACCAATTTCAAGGCTGCTTCTGCCGTAAGGGCTTTGTTGGTTTCGCGGTCACCCGTCCAGATGTAAGATTCGCAACGCTCGAAACCTCTGGCATCCACCAGGCCGATGAAAACAAGTCCAACCGGCTTACCGGGAGTCGCCCCACCCGGCCCGGCAATCCCGGTCGTGCTGACCGCCAGACTGGTATCAAGCAGTTGACGAACGCCGTGGGCCATCGCCAGGGCGCATTCCTGGCTGACCGCGCCTACGGTGTTCAGTACTTCCGCCGGAACCTGTAATACGCCATGCTTCACCCGGTTATCGTAGCTGATGACTCCGCCCAGGTAATATTCGCTGCTACCTGGTACGTTGGTCAGGCGGTGTCCGACCAACCCGCCGGTGCAGCTTTCAGCCGAGGCCAGGCTCAGGCCCAATTTCCGCAATTTCTCCCCTACCGTAATTTCGAGCATTTTAATTTCTCGTTTCTTTTCTAGCTGCAAGTTTCAAGCCTTAATACCAATTCCGCCATCGCTATTATAATACCTTTGGCCGGTCAAACGGAAAGGTATTGTCTGTTGCGGGACAGGTCGCGGCTTTGCGTTTACCAGGGATTGAGTGCTTTTCTAGCTTCAGTCGGGCGCAATTCCGGCGACCTGTTCGACCGGCCTGGGTCTTTCAGGCAATTGTTCAAGCTTTCGGACCGGCGAGAAAATGAGCCAAAATACTGCTAACAGGTAGCCGGTTACGGCCACTAACAGGGTTGTCCTGATACCGATTAAGTCACCCAGGACTCCACTGGCAATCGCCCCCAGTAGTCCGGCCACACCGGCCAGAAAATAGATACTGGCATTAACCCGGCCCAACTGGTGTTCGGCGGTGACGGACTGGCGCAAACTTGTTTGATTGATAAAGAAAACGGTCCCAACCGCATCACCGGCCTGGCTTATCACCAGGATAGTAAAGGCCAGCCAGAATGGGCCGCCCGCCAGGGGAATTACAAAAGTTATGGCCGAGGTAATGATAGCCGACCAGATTAAAATTTTGCCTACGCCAAAGCGCCTGGTCAGCCTTTGCGCCACCACCGAACCCGCCAGGGACGATATGCCGCCCACTCCGACCAGCACGCCGGATACCCAGATTGGCATCTGCAACTCCCGGATGATGAAAATTATATAAAGCGTGCCAATGAAATTGCCAAAGAAAGTACGCTGAATATCGCAGAAGGCCAGGACGCGCAAGATTGGATCATTAAAAACTACGCGCAGTCCTTCAAAGGCTTCTCGCAGTATCGGCTGGGTTTGTTCCGGTGCTTCTGGCCGAGTTTCCGGCTTGCGAATGAGCGAAATACACAGGGCCGATACCAGAAAGGAAACGGCATCAACCGCGATAGCAAATGGCGCGGTAATAAGCTGGACCAGCAGACCGCCCACCGGTTGCCCGGTAATCTCGGCCAGCGAACGGCTGGCGCTGATTTTACTGTTGCCCTCCATGATGTGTTCGTGTTCCACCAGCGAAGGCAAATAAGATTGGTCGGCTATGTCAAAAAAGACGGTCAGCAGCCCGGTCAGGCTCGCCACGACAAAGAGTTGCAGCAGGGTCAGTGTTCCAAAAATCGCCGCTAACGGAATTGAACCCAGTAAAACCGTTCGGCCCAGGTCAGCCGCAATCATAATCGGGCGGCGAGGTAAACGGTCCACCCAGACCCCCGCTACCAGGCCAAACACCAGAACCGGGGCGGTCCCGGCTGCCGCCAGAAAACCCAGTTCGGTGGGGCTGGCCGCCAGTAACAACATGGCCGTTAACGGCAAAGCCTGCCAGGTAATATGCGACCCGAAGGCTGAAATAGCCTGCCCTACCCACAACTTTATAAAGTCCGGGTTCTGCCATAACCCGGTTATCTGCCGACGCATAAAATTAGCTCTGCTCTTTCAATAATAGGACTTTTGCCCGGTATATCAGGCTTACATTCGAGGTTATACTTTCCCTGGAAGCTTTGATGCCAGCGCGAAAGTCGGAATAAGTTTATAGTCCGGAAAAACAGCTTTAAACAGGTTAGCTGGTTATAGTATACAAATAATATTTTCAGGTAGCAAGTAGTCTGACTACAACCTTTGGCGTATTTACCCCGATTGAACTTTAGACCGTCTGGACAGTTTTTCTTCGATACGTTAAGATTACTTAACTACTCGGCCTGAAGTATCAACTATCTCAAAGATTTATATCTCGAAAGGAGCCGCCGCTTGAATCCTGACCTCTCGCTCGATGGAATAGCTCCCATCGTGGCTACCCAGGCTCTTAGCAAGCGCTATCACAATAACTTTGTGGTCAACCAGGCCAATTTGTCGGTGATGCCGGGCGATGTCTTCGGCTTGCTTGGACCGAACGGGGCCGGGAAAACCACCATCATTCGGATGTTACTGGGCCTGGTAAGACCCAGCAGCGGGCGGGCAATTCTTTTCGGAGCCGACATCGCGACCAACCGCAAGCTTATCCTGGGCAAGACTTCAGCAATTGTCGAGGCTCCGGCCCTTTATCCCCACCTGAGCGGCTGGGATAACATGAAGGTTATGGCATATTCAGCCGGGATAACCGACCCTCAGAAGATGCGCGAGGCTCTCAGCCAGATGGGAATGCTGGAACGGGCTAAAGATAAATTCCAGACCTATTCGCTGGGTATGAAGCAGCGCCTGTGCATCGCGGCGGCTCTCTTGACCGACCCTCAGTTGATTATACTGGACGAGCCGACCAACGGCCTGGACCCGGCTGGTATCCAGAGTATCCGCGAGCTTATCAAAAACCTGGCCGGGCAGGGCCGGACCGTCTTTTTATCCAGCCACTTGCTCAACGAAGTCCAACAGGTCTGCAACCGGGTTGCCATCATTGAGCGCGGCACTATTATCGCCCAGGGCCTGGTCGAGGAAATGTTAGCCAGCCATAATTTTATCCAGTTGCGCGTGTCGCCGGATGAATTTGGCCGGGCGGTCAAGGTTCTGCAAGAATTGGAATTTGGCCGTAGCACCCATTCTTTTGGCGAATACCTGGTGGTGGACGGCGCAGCCAACCGGGGCGGCGAAATCAACCGGGTGTTGGGTCAGGCCGGGATTTACCCCTCGGAGATTATTCCGCGCCACCTGACGCTGGAAGAATATTTCTTGAGCGTGACCAACCGCCCGCCCCTGCCGCCGCCCGGCTACCCTAATCAACCGCCTCCACCGGGTTATACCAGCCAACCACCTTTTGGCTACTCAAACCAACCGCCACCCGGTTATCCAGGTCAACCACCCTTTGGTTATTCCAATCGGCCTTTAACACCGCCGCCCGGTTATCCTTATCATACCCCGGAACCGCCCCAATCTTTTAACGTTCAACCGCCTATGAGCTATCCCAACCAGCTCTACGCGCCGCCCTCAAATTATCCCGCGCACCCATTAATGGGCGGCTCAATTTCCACAGGTGACAGTGCTAATCCTGAGCAGGGAGGGCCAAACCATGCTTAATCTTTTGCGGGCCGAAATCTTAAAGCAGGGCCGCCTCAAATTGATTATGCTTATCGCTATATCCCCGGCCATTTTAACCTGTCTGGTACTGGGGGCGCTGGTGTTTATGAAAATAGGTGGGGTAGACTTTGGCAACGTGCCAAACAGTGGGTCGACTACGCTCGACATTGGGGCAGGTACTTTTGCCCTGGCTTCCAATATTTTGATAGTATCAGTGGGCGGACTTTATCTTATTGGGCTGGTAATCGTCGGCGGGATGGTCGGATCTAACGAATATAGCTGGCACACCATCAAAATGCTGGCGACTCGCGAGCCTTCTCGCCCCCGGATAATTTTAAGTAAAACCCTCTTTTTGGTCACTCTGGCTGCTTTTATGGCCGTTATTCTGTTATTTGGCTGGCTAGTGTTGGGGCTGGTCTTCAAAGTGCTGTTCAACTCGGCGCAAGATGCCGCTAACGTAGATGGAAACGCCATTGCCAATGGGCTGCGTTATCTGGTATCCGTTTTCCTGGTCTATTTAATCTGGAGTTTCCTGACCATGTTCCTGGCGGTCCGGTTTAAATCGGTTGTGGTGGCGATAATTTTTTACTTCGTGATCAACACCCTGGATGGTATAGTTTCGAGCCTGGGCGCGGCGGCTTTGAGCGGTCAGCTTGGCACGAGGTTTCCTAACTGGCTGGAACCTCTTATCAATATCGCCGAATTCATCAGCCCCTTCCTGGTAAACTTTAGCCTGAACCAGCTTACCGCCAGCCCGCAAAATGTCCTCCTGATCAAGAATGTCTCGCCGGTCCAATCGGGGCTGGTACTGCTGGTCTGGGCCGGACTTTTCATCTGGGCTGCTGTGGCGGTCTTCAACAAAAGAGATATTACCGAGTAATGAGGGCGATGCTTTAAAAGGATTTGGAGTAGTTCGTTAGACCTATAATTAGCTCATCAAAAATTGGTAGGTAGCATCTTCCAGCTCGATATAGCCGCGTTCCAGGGTCGCGGCCCGTTTGCGGCTAGTTTCGTCACCAGGCAAGCGTGGACCGCTCGAACCGGGTATTGGTGTGATACTGTAGAGGTCGCTCACGAACTGCTCGACACGCTGGTCGAACTCGTCCAGGCTGACAAACAGGTCGGGCCGGTAGGCCAGGAACAGGGCGTGAAAATAATCGGGGTTGTGAATATAACCTTCCTGCCGACCGAGTGAGCCGCCACTTCCGGCTGCTGTCAGCAGTTCGATTACCAGTCCCAGCCCGAAGCCTTTGTACCCGGCTAGAGGCAGCAGGCGCGGTCGGCCAAGCTCGTTAAGGGCGGCATGAGGGTCGGTAGTCACCTGACCATCCGGGCCGAACGCGATACCTTCCGGCAAAGGTTGCCCACTGACCTGGGCCTGTAGAATCTGGTTGAAAGTTCCGGCGGAAGTCGCCATATCCAGCAGAATAGGCGCAGCCTCGCGCCGGGGAATACCGACCGAAATAGGGTTGGTGCTTATCAAAGGCTCAAGACCTCCGGTAGGCACGACCGAGGCCGGGGCATTCGCCAGTACCAGGCCGATAAAACCGGCTTCGGCTATCGTGCGGGTGTAGTAAGAGAGAATACCGCTGCCGCCTGACTTACGGACTGCCACCATTGCCAGCCCGGTGATAGCGGCTTTTTTAATGACCAGTTGCATGGCCGTGTGGTTTACATAATACGCATGTTGGAATCCGCCGTCAACCAGGGCTGAAACCGGCTTTTCGTTCAAGATTTGCAAGGGAGTGCGGCGGTCTGCGCCCATTCTGAACTGTTCCAGGTTGTTGCGTAGGTGGCGCAAGCCGTGTGAAGGTCGCTCGCAAAGTTCACCTTCAAGGTAAATCGGGGCCGCGATTTCGGCTTCTTCCCGGTTCACTCCGTGGCGCAGCATTTTAGCTATGGCAATTTCGCTGGCTTCCGCAAGGCTTAGTCGTTTCATAAATTATTTAGTTACTCCTGAAAAAATTGCTACTTAGAAGCCAAAAAGCTGGCGGATAACCGAGCGGATGGTTGGATTGGCAAGTTCGATTACGGTTTTGCCTGATTCATCCTCGTACAGTCGCACGTGCGACCAGCGGGCGTTTTTCAGAGTCAGGGTCAGGGCTTCCGCTACGGGCCGAGAAACTTTCAAATCGGAGTCGAGATAGAGCGTCTGGCCCAACCGCAAAGCCGCCTGGTTTGTCGCTATGCCAAAGTTGATCATTTCCTCAAGCTCTTTTAGCATTTCCTGGTCTTCTTCGGATAAAATTATCTCGGCTGGCTTACCCCGCATAGAATTGTACCTTCCAAAGCCCGCCTCAAACTGCCCCTTCGCCGGTTATTCCTTCGGCCTCTTTAGGCGGTTTAATGTCCGGCGTTTCTTCAATTTTAATTTTGGCCGCTTTTGCCGATTTCATGGAACGGGCCACACTTTCGTCAATGCCAACCGCAACCTCATCCACCAGCGATTTGAAAGCCATGAAACCTTCGCGCAAGGAATTTTTGGCGTGGTAGCGGGATTGGCTGGGCAACAAATTGAGGGGTAAAGCCATCAGGTTAAAGGATAGCCGCCCCAGTTGGCCCACCAGGTTAGCGACTCCAGGGTCAGCGGAATTGCCGGGCAAATTATTATCTTCGAGGTTCAATTCTTCGCCGCTATCTTGCACGGTAAAAGGCGTTTCGGCTTCCAGTTCTCTAATCCTCTCGCTGTCATCCATTATTTTTACTCTTATAGTTTCGTCCATTTTTGCCACTTCTTTCTTCGTAGAACGGTAAACGTATCATCAATTAACCAAATTAGGGCTACTCAACATTATAGCTGGTTTCCGTTCAACTTCATTAGTAATCGGCTCATCTTTCAACTTCGGGCTGGCTTTCTTCCGTTCAACGTTTAACGTTCTACGCCTCACCCTATAATCCGTTCAACCCGGTCAATAAACCGGAAGAGTTTGGTCGGACCATAATTCCCGCCGGGACGAGTTTCCGGCAATTCTTCCAGCATATAGGTTTTGGTCGAGTTGGTAGAGCGGTTAAGTTCGCGGATGGCTAGGCTCTTGCGGAAGTTGCGTTTGTCTAGCTTTTCGCCCAGGATAACCTCGTAAACACGCTGCAACTCGGTCAGGGTGAATTTTTCGGGTAGGAGTTGGAAGGCAATGTTGGAATAGCCGAGCTTGCCGCGTAGTCTTTGCAGAGTGTAATCCAGAATCTGGCGGTGGTCGAAGGCCAGTTCAGGCAATCCGAAGATGGACCACCAGGCCACTTCCCCGGCATCGGAACCCGCCCGCAGTGTCTTTATCTGCCCGGCTTCCAACAGGGCGAAGTAAGCCACTGTTATAACCCTGGTCCGGGGGTCACGGCCCGGTTCGCCAAAGGTATAGAGCTGTTCCAGGTAGACATTTTCTACACCGGTTTCTTCGAGCAACTCGCGCCGGGCGGCTGTATCAAGACTTTCTTTCATGCCTACGAACCCGCCTGGGATGGCCCAGAGTCCCTGGTAGGGCGGCACATTTCGCCGGATAAGCAGCACCTTCAAATCCTGCTCAAAGACTCTCAGGATTACAATATCAACTGTTACCGAAGGGCGCTCGTAATTGGCGGCCTGGTAGGTAGCCAGATATTCGTAATCAGCCGGTTGGAGTTCGCCTCGTTGGGTATTTTCGGTAGTATTCAGGTCTGCTTTAGCCATATATCCCCTCTAAAAAAGTGTTTCGTTTACACTCGATTATATAAGGAGGACCGGCCAGCGTCAACTGTCAGGATTTGGGGGTAGTGGTAGGGTCGCCCACGCCAGAGGGACGGGACGGAATTTTTAAGACCTGGCCTATTTTCAGTTTGTTAGGGTCTTCGATTTTATTGAGGTCTACCATGTCCTCATAGTCCACACCAAGCCGTTTGCAAATGCCAAAGAGGGTATCACCGGCCTGGACAGTGTATTCATTACCGACTACGGAAAGGGTTGGGGTGAGTTTTGGAGTCGGCGCGATTGTATTGGGTGGAATAGTTGCCAGAATAAGGGCGGCGGCGGCTGTGGCGGTCGGGTTGGCGGTTGTGTTGGTTAAAGTTGCTGCCGAAGTGTTGGTCTGGGGTAGCGAAGTGGGCGTTACTACTACTACGAAAGGGGTTAGACCACCGCCACCTGGGGGTGTTGGATAGCCGCAGGCCGCTAAAAGCCAGGTGATCAGGCCCAAGCCGGCGAGGCATAGTCCTTTTTTTAACTGCTGATGTCTGGATGTGTTATCCAGGAGTTTATCAACCATTATTCTCTAACGTAGCCGCTGAACGAGGTTAGCCAGGCCGATCTAAACGTGCTATATCCTATAAAAAGGCAAAAAATAAAGAAGAGCAGAACAGGTATTAAAGATACGCTGACTGCCCTCCTCCCGACATAAAGATTCTATCACTCCCTTAAAGTTTTGTCAACTGTGAATTTTTAGTTTTCAAACCGATTTCCAAGCTGCATAAAAAAGTCGGTTTTGCTTTTTCCAAAAAGGTTAATCACCAGAATTCGGGTTAATTTGTGCCAATGACTATGGTAGTTTTTGTGACAACAGTTGTGTATGATTTTTGAGATATGGTAGTAACTGCGGGACAAACTTCCCGGCTACCGCCGCCGGGTTGGGATGCGTGCCGTCCAGGGTGTCTTTTTCGTAGTTGTAATTTGCCACTTCGATGTAGCGAGTCCGGTCTTGCATTCCCGAAACGGTTATCTCGTCCTTGATAGCCTGGTTGAACTTCAAGCGGCTGGCCTCATCGCCACCGGAGCGGGGGAAGATACCCAGCACCACAAACCGGGCATTGGGTAAACCTTCGGCCAGTTGCTTAAACATATTCAGGTAGGCCGGTTTGAACTGGTCGAGGGGAAGTTTGCCAAACCAGTCGTTGGAGCCGTAATTAACCAGCACTACATCCGGCTGAAAAGGCACTACATCGCGTTGGACCCAGAATTGACCTTCTTTAATGACGGTCGTACCGCCGACCCCCCGGTTGATGGTTTCCCAACCTTTGGCTTCGCCCAGACCCCAGGTAATGCCGCAGCCGTCCATAGTGGACGAACCAAAGCCCATCAATTTCTGGCGGGGCGCAAACGCGGTAGGTTTCCAGCGGCCATCGGTGCGTAAAGAAAGAGCTTCTAATTTGTCTCCGGCCCGGTTCGTCAGCCTTAGCCGAAATTTGTGCTGGTCCCTTTTCAGGCCGTTGAGTACCCGAATATACCCGAACTGGCTGGTATTCGGGGCGGTCAGGCGGGTGATAGGGCTGGCATCAAGCTCCATATCGAAAACCTGGCCTTTCTGACGGGCATATAGTTCCAGCCAGGTTCCGGTAAAAGTGCCTTCAATCGTCACGTCGTTATAACGGCTCAAAGCCAGGTTTTTTTCGCCTTTGGGACCATCCAGCCATTCCCAACCGCCGCTTAACCGGATATATTGCCGTTCAGCCAGAGTTTTCAGGGGAGTTTCGCGGGAAATCTCATCCACCAGGGTCTTACCCGGTTCCTTGATCAGGGTATCGTTGAGAGTGCCTGTGAAGACCGGGTTAAACCAGCCGCCGAAAATTTGGATGCCTGTTATGGCCGTAATCATGATAGCGGTCAGGAGTTGGTTGCGATTCTTCATTCCCAGGTGTACTCCGATTAAGATTAAATAGAATGCGTTTTGATTATCCGTTACACAACCCAAATCCGGGCATAAAAAAAGCCCGTATATAAGCCATAGGTGTCTTAGCCAGTCAGGATTGAAAAGTAAGGTTTAACGAACTATTTTAAAATTTGGACTGAATTGTTTTTAATCAATATCAACAGTTAACGTGTTATCCCGTGATAGGGCGGTTGTAAAAAACCTTTTTTTGCTCAAGAGAGAATAGGGCCGGTTCGGGTTAACCGGCCCTATCAACTTTTACAACCACCAAATTGCTCTCTCCCGATATAAATTCATCATAACAGAAAGAACATTACAAATAGCTTACGAAAATATCAATTAATAAAATACACTTTTCCCCATGACAATGTTAAGGCAAATCTTTGTTTACAAGGGACGAAATTTTTAAAATGTGATTAAGTGCATTGTAAATCGGCCCAAAATTAACTATCATGACTGAAATCATAAAATTACACACGCAACAACTAAAGTTATTGTTAATCAAAAAGGAGTACGCAAAATGGATAAGGCTATAAAAGTTGAACCCCAGGATTTAAGTCAGGCTAATAGTGATGAGCTATTGGACAATACCGAACTGGCCGAAGCCGAACTGGACGAGGTTAACGGTGGTAGTTCCAACAATAGAAAGTTGGCGCGAATGAGCAGCATTATCAAGAAGCGGGATGAACTACAAATGTCCATAATCAGAAAACTTTAGGTTAAAAAAAGCCTCTCTTTACTAGTAAAGAGAGGCTTTTTTTAATAATTACTTGGCCTTTTTCTGGCTTGAAACCCGTTCGCCGTGATTTAATATGCGCTTGCGTAAGCGAATATTCTTGGGCGTAACTTCGACCAGTTCGTCGTTCTCGATAAAGTCCAACGATTGTTCCAGGCTAAGTAACACCGGCGGAGTCAGGCGGACCGCAATATCCGAAGTTGAACTGCGGATGTTGGTCAGCTTTTTCTCACGCGATACGTTGACCGGAATATCCTGTTCGCGGGCGCACAGGCCCACAATCATACCTTCATACACCGCCGTACCCGGCTCGACAAAGGTCTGGCCGCGTTCCTGGGAGTTCGCCAGGCCGTAGCCGGTAGTTACCCCGTCATCGGAGGCAATCAGCACACCGTTGCGGGACTGGCCCATATCGCCGTACCAGGGTTCGTAACCCATGAAAAGGCTGGAGACAGTACCGTTACCACGTGTGGCGGTCAGGAAGACATTGCGGAAGCCGATTAAGCCACGGGTTGGGATAGAGAATTCCAGCCGGGTGCGGCCTTTTCCATCCGGCATGTACTTGACCATCTGGGCTTTGCGCTTGCCCAGAAGCTCAATTACGCCACCTTCATATTCCTCATCGGTATCAATAATCAGGTGTTCGACCGGTTCCATCAATTTACCGTCAATGGTTTTGGTAATAACTTCCGGTCTGGAAACCTGAAACTCGTAACCTTCGCGGCGCATGGTTTCAATCAGGATAGAAAGATGCAACTCGCCACGCCCTGATACCAGGAATACATCGGCCTGGTTGGTATCGGCTACCCGCAGAGCCACGTTCATATCCAACTCGCGGTAGAGTCGTTCGCGCAACTGACGGGAAGTGCTGTAAATGCTTTCGCGACCGCCGAAGGGTGAGGTATTCACTCCGAAGGTCAACTGCAAAGTCGGTTCTTCCACGTCAATCACCGGCAAAGCTTCCGGGTTATCCAGGTCGGCGATAGTCTCACCGATACTGACATCGGCGATTCCGGCAAAGGTAATAATGTCCCCGGCGCTGGCTTCGTCCACTTCCATTTTGGAAAGGCCCACGAAAGTAAATAGCTGAGTAATCTTCTGACGGCTGACTTTACCATCGCGGTTAATCCGGCTGACGGGCGTACCGGCCTTGATAGTTCCCCGTGTAACTCGCCCTACGCCAATCCGGCCCAGGTGAGAATTGTAGTCCAGGCTGGTGACGAGCAGTTGCAGGGGCGCATTTTCTTCAATCATCGGCGGCGGCACGTGGGTCAGTATAGTTTCAAACAGGGCGTGCAGGTCAATAGCATCGGGCGTTTCTTCCGGGGTCAGGGCAGCTTTACCTTCTTTGGCAATGGCGTAGACCACCGGGAAATCCAGTTGTTCGGCATCGGTCGCCAGTTCCAGGAACAAGTCCTGGGTCATGCTGAGGACGACTTCAGGGCGGGCGGTAGGCCGGTCAATTTTGTTTATAACCACAATCGGCTTGAGGCCCATTTCAAAGGCTTTGGTTAGCACGAACCGGGTCTGAGGCATAGGCCCGTCCACCGAGTCAATCAGTAGTAGGCAGCCATCGGCCATATTAAGCACCCGCTCAACCTCACCACCAAAATCGGCGTGGCCGGGAGTGTCAATAATATTGATCTTGATACCCTTATAAATGACGGCTGTATTCTTAGCCAGGATGGTAATGCCTTTTTCGCGTTCCAGTTCATTAGAATCCATAATAAGCGTTCCAACGGTTTCATTCTTACGGAAAATATTGCTTTGCTTGAGTAGGCCATCAACCAGGGTGGTTTTACCGTGATCTACGTGGGCTATGATAGCGACATTTCGAATATCGTCGCGTGTAACATGTGGCACTTGAAAACTCTCCTACCGCCGGACTACCCACCGGCCATTTTCGGACAAACAACAGGCGGCCAGATTGGGCCGCCTCGCCTTGTCTTGCTCTGTACTTCTTTTTTTCATGCCTATTTTACCACAAATCGGCCCGGTTTTGGGACCGCCTATAAAAAGTGGGTTTTTAGGCAAAACCGGCTTGCTTTTTTGAAAGTGGCATGGTATTATTCAACTCGCTTCGCCTGTCGAGGTATTAAAAACTAAAAAAGCAACAACCGCGAACAGGAGTAGTAAGCCTGCTACACTAGAGAGCCGCCGAGGGTGGGAAGGTGGCAATTAAGGGCTGAACTCGCCTGGGAGTTGCGCCGGTGAACTTAGTATGGTATATTTAGCCGGTGTCGGGAAAGCCCGTTACAGCTTAAGCAAGCGGACAGACCGCAGCCGGATTTTCCAGAATGGGGATGTAGCTCAGTTGGGAGAGCACGACACTGGCAGTGTCGGGGTCAGGGGTTCGAGACCCCTCATCTCCACCATTTTACCAATCCGGTAGCATTTTCTAGCCTTTCAAGGTTAGCTGTCAAGCAGGGTGGTACCACGCTAGGATTTCAAGTATTCCTTTCGTCCCTGGTCTTTCTTCCCCTATTGGGATTGAAATGAGCCAGCGGGTGAAAGGTTTTTTGATTTATACGCCATTTGTGGCGGAAAGCGTAGGCCGTTATGGCTGTCAATAATCAGGTAGCCGAACAATCCCATAAAGCCGCCTTCCGGTTGCGGTCAGCCCGTTCCGAGGAAGTAGGGGCTATTCAAGCTGTCGCCCGCGAGTCCTGGGAAGCCACTTATTCTGGCATTATCTTACCCGAAATCCAGGCCAGTTTTATTGCCGAAGTCTATTCGCCCCAGTCATTGAATCACTCTATCAACCGCGAAGGCCAGGACCATTGGTTCCGGGTGGCTGAAGAAATTTCTGCTAACTGTGCAATTATTGGCTTTGCTGAGGTTCACCTGCGACTGGCTATCGCCCCTGATGCCGAGCTGGCCCGGATTTATGTCCGGCCTGGCTACCAGAAAAAGGGTGTCGGCAAAGCTCTACTGGAAGCTTTAATTGAGGAACTCCGGGCGCTCCGGTCTGGCCTTAGACCGCCCCGGCTCAGACTTTCGGTAGCTGCCGAAAATCATCAGGCTATCGCTTTCTATGAGCAGCGGGGCTTCCAGTATGTAAATGATTTTGAGGCAAACCTGCCCGGACAAACCCTGGCATTGCAGGAATTCGTTTTAGAAATATAAGGTATAAAATCATGACTACCGAAATAGAACCCAAAAATCAGTCGTCATCCTCGGAGCGAGTTGACCCGAACCGCTATAATCCTTCTGAGATTGAGCGAAAATGGCAGGCGGTCTGGGAGGAAAAAGGCCAGAACCACGCCGACGATAATGATCCCCGGCCTCGTTTTTACAACCTGGTGATGTTCCCCTATCCCAGCGGCGATTTACATATCGGCCACTGGTACAACTTTACCGGCGTAGATGTTTACGGCCGCTACCAGCGCATGAACGGCTACAACGTTATGCAGCCCCTGGGCTTTGATGCCTTTGGCCTGCCCGCCGAGAACGCCGCTATAAAACGGGGAGTCCAGGCCCGCAAGTGGACCTTGAGCAACATTGATAACATGCGCCAGCAATTGAAAACTATGGGCGGCATCTGGGACTGGGACCGCGAGGTTGTATCCTGCCTGCCTGATTACTACAAGTGGACCGAATGGCTGTTCTTGAAGCTGTACGAAGCCGGGCTGGCTTACCGGGCCAAAGCGCCGGTCAACTGGTGTCCCAACGACCAGACGGTGCTGGCTAACGAGCAGGTTCTGGCCGATGGCACTTGCGAACGCTGCGGTTTCCTGGTCGAAAAGCGCGACCTGGAGCAGTGGTTCTTCAAGATTACGGCTTATGCCGACCGCTTGCTGGAATACAAGGACATTGAATGGCCCGAAAAGACCATGACGATGCAGAAAAACTGGATTGGCCGGAGCGAAGGAGCGCGGGTCAATTTCAATATTACCGCGCCAGATGGCGAAGTCATCCCGGTTCCAGTCTTTACCACTCGGCCCGATACGCTGTATGGGGTGACTTTCTTCCTGTTGGCTCCCGAACACCCGTTAGTGGGAAAACTGACCACGCCGGAAAACAAAGCGGCCATGACCAAGTACCAGACCGAGTCTCGCGCCGAAACCGAAATCGAGCGCCAGAGTGTCGGTAAAATCAAGACCGGTGTCTTTACGGGCAGTTACGCGACCAATCCAATTAACGACGAACAAGTACCGATTTGGGTCACAGATTATGTATTGATGGGTTATGGGACCGGCGCAGTAATGGGCGTTCCGGCCCACGACCAGCGCGACTTCGAGTTCGCTCGCACTATGGGCCTGCCTATCAAACTGGTCTACCAGCCGGAAGGCCGTAATATTGCCGAAGACCAGATGACCGAAGCCCTGGTCCACGAAGGCTCGGTGGTCAACAGCGGCCCGTTCAACGGTCTGCCCGATAGCAATGAAACCGTCCAGAAATTCATCCGGTTTCTGGAGGAAAAAGGGGTTGGTAAGGCCGAAGTGACCTACCGCCTGCGCGATTGGCTGATCAGCCGCCAGCGTTATTGGGGTTCGCCTATCCCGATGATTTACTGTGATAAAGACGGTATTGTACCTGTGCCGGAAGACCAATTGCCAGTTATCTTGCCGACAGATGTCAATTTCCGGCCCGATGGCGTTTCACCATTGCAATACCTGCCGGAGTTCGTCAACACGACCTGTCCGAAATGCGGCGGCCCGGCTCGGCGCGAGACTGACACGCTGGATACTTTTATGTGTTCATCGTGGTACTTCCTGCGCTACTGCGACCCGCATAACATCGAGGCGGCTTTCGACAAGGCGAAGGTAAATCACTGGATGCCGGTAGACCAGTACACCGGCGGGCCGGAACACGCCACGATGCACCTGCTGTACGCCCGTTTCTTCACGAAAGCCCTGTACGATATGGGGCTGCTGGATTTTGAAGAACCCTTCCGAAAACTGTTTCACCAGGGTATGATTCGCAGCGAAGGCAAGAAGATGAGCAAGTCCAGGGGCAAGACGGTGGCCCCGGACGCGCTGGTTGAGCAATTTGGGGCGGACGCGGTGCGGTCTTTCCTGATGTTCCTGGGGCCGTTCGACCAGGGAGCCGAGTGGAACGATAAGACCGAGCAACTGCTGACCGGCGTGAGCCGTTTCTTGAACCGGGTCTGGAACCTGGTTCAGGGGGGTATCGGGGCGGAGCCAACCCTGGTGACGGCAACTCCCGAAGTTGAGAAGCAGATCCGGCGGGCCACCCACAAGACTATCAAACGGGTAGTAGACGACCTGGGCCACTGGGCTTTTAATACGGCTATATCCGGCCTGATGGAGTTCAGCAATACTCTGAGCGAAATAGCGGCCAAAGAACCGGGTATCCATGCCAACCCGGCATGGAAGGAAGCGATAGACTCTATGCTGCTGATGCTGGCTCCGCTGGCTCCCCATATTTCGGAAGAACTGTGGCAGCGGACCGGACATAGCGAAAGCATTGTCAACCAGCGCATGCCCGCCTTCGACCCGGCCCTGTCCGTGGACGAAGTGGTGACGATAATTGTCCAGGTTAACGGCAAGGTTCGTGACAAGCTGGAAGTATCCGCCGGACTGAACGAGGACGAGGTTAAGGCCCAGGTGCTGGCCTCACCGAAAGTAGCCACAGCCATCGGGGAAGGCCAACCTAAAAAAGTGATCTATGTACCCGGCAAGCTGGTCAACATCGTGGTCTAAGGGCTACTAGATTAATAAAAAAAAGGGCGAATTAACTAACTCGCCCTTTTTTTATTTTATATTACTGAGAAATTTCTTCTAAATCAGGCTCTTGAGTCAAGGTAGCCGCCGGTTTCTTCTCGCGTAACAACACCAGGGCCAGGATTACCCCGGTTGCGGAGAAACCGGCGGCAGTCAAAAACCCCGTCTGGTAGCCTCTGACCATAGCCTCGACCCCGGAAACCGACCCGGTATTGTTGGCCTTCACAGCCGCCGCTACGGTCGCGATTATAGCCAGTCCGACCGAAATACCGACCTGTTGAGTGGTATTAATCAGGCCGGAAGCCAGGCCTGCCCAGGAATGTGGCACGCCGGAAACTGCCGCAATCGTCAGTGGAATACCGGAGCCGGTCAGGCCAATCCCAAACAGAATTGTGCCGGGTAAGAGAATGGTCAAATAGGAGCTATCTGTCTCGACCCGGCTCAATACCAGTAAACCGGCTGTAAAAATGATTAAACTGATTGAAATTACCACCCGCACCGCGTATTTTGTGACCAAGCGGGCTGAAATTGTGGCGGCGAAAATAGTTGCGAACTCGAAGGGCAACAGCGCCAGCCCTGTTTCCAGGGCCGAATAACCTAAAACTTGCTGCATGTAGAGGGTTAGAAGGAAAAGTGTCGAGCCAACACAGGCGGCAAATAATAGCGCAATAAGATTGGCGCTGGTCAGGCGGCGATAACGAAAAATGGCAAAATCCACCATTGGAGCCGGGTTCTTTAGTTCAATAATTATAAACAGGCCAAATAAAATCAAAGTCATGCCAAAAGAGCCAAGGGTCATGAGTGAACTCCAACCTTGTTCGGTTGTCTGGACCAGGGTATAGACCAGCAACACCAGCGCCGCTGTGATGGTCAAAGCGCCAGGCAAGTCGAAGCCACCGCCGATTTCGCCCGGACTTTTATCCAGGTAGCGCAGACTGAGTAAAGCTACCACTACTCCCACCGGGAAATTGATTAGAAAGACCCATTGCCAGCCGAGAAATTGGGTTAAAATGCCGCCCAGGAACAACCCGGCTACCGCACCAATCCCGGCCATTGCTCCAAAGCTGCCCAGCGCCCGGTCGCGGGCCTGTCCCTGAAAAGTGACTGTCAGGATGGAGAGTGCCGCCGGGGAAATAACCGCTGCCGCCAGACCCTGGACTACCCTGGCCCCGATTAGCTCTAAATCGGAAAGGCCCAACCCGGCGGCCAGCGAGGCCAGCGAAAACAAGACCAGCCCGGCGATAAAAAGTTTGCGGCGACCAAACACGTCCGCCACTCGACCGCCCAGCAAAAGAAACCCTGCAAACATCAAAAGATAGGCGTTGGAAACCCATTGCAAGTTCTGGGGCGAAAAGTGTAGAGCCTCCTGGATGGCGGGTAGCGCGATATTCACTACCGTGGTATCGAGGACTACGATGAACTGGACAGAACATAATAATAGAAGAATCATTCGCTCGGAACGCTTTTGGACTTGTAGAGTTTCCATTTTCCTTCAACTGTTCTTGTAAAATTTTCCTGTGGCATTCGGATAACACTTCGCCGCTATTGGAAGCTTTTTTGAAGACGGTCGAGCAAGTTGTGGGGAGTTCACCGGGCTAAATTCTATTTAACCCTCCATAAAACCGCCAATTAAAGCCATTAGCATTCTTTTCCAGGTAGTCGACATAATGTTTATATCCATTCCGACGAGCTAAATAGTCTTCCCAAGCATTTATATGGAAGACCCATAAATTTATTTTGTTTTTATACTTCTCTGAAAGCCCAGGCGAACTTAGCAGTCTTTGTAATTTAATCAAAGTGTCCCTAAACCAATCTATGTCTGCTAATAGTCCTATTGGTACCTCGTGAATTGCAAAGTCCAAGTTAGTTGTATATTCACGTATTAAAAAATTTTGGGCTATTTTGTCTTCAGGATTTTGCTTGTAAGCAATCTCGAAAAAATTCATTGGGTACAAATTATCAATATCAGGACTTTTTTTAATTTCTGGGTTATGTTTTGTTGCTCGAATGATAAGGTCATAAGTTTGACCAATCCAGCGTGCATAGTGAGACTCCCCTTTATCAAAGCCATGGTTTAGATTAACGAGGATGATTTCTTCAAATAGAGGTAAAGGTATATTTAAATTGTCATTTTCTTCTAAAGATTTGTGTAAGAACTCTTCAACCCACTGTTTGCGTTGGTCATCAGAATAAGCTTTGATGCCCGATATGAGTTTTTGCAGGGTTTGCGGAGCCAGGGTTTTACGCTTGCCCTGAGCTATTTGCCGTTCGTAATCCCGCCAGAGTACTTGCTCATTTTCTTTTAAGTGGTTTGGGATAAAATTATGCATCCTATGTATTCTCAAAATTGTAATAACGTAAGTCTTACACTAAAATAAGCTCAAAAGTGTTAAAATAATCTGTGAAAAGATGTGATAACCACTTTTGACAAACCTTATTTATTACTGTTTAACAATAATTCTTTTTACGCGGATAATTGTACTATATTTGAGCCAAACTTGACCTGAAATCAAGAAAGTGGTATAATGATTTCATTCGTGGGGAGAGAACCCCCGAATTTTTTTGACTGTTTTTAGCGCCCGCCCCTTGTATAAAATCGCGGCCCGCGCTAGAGAAGACCAGACAAGTTTTAGAGAAAGAGACCTTTTAAAATGGCAGCTAAGAAGGATCGCATTGTAATTCACCTGGCCTGTACGACCTGCAAGGAGCGTAATTACACTACTTCCAAGAACAAGCGGAACGACCCGAACCGCCTGGAATTTAACAAGTATTGCCGTCGCTGCCGGGACCACGTCCTGCATCGCGAAACCAAGTAATACCGGGCGAAAGCCTGGCTGATTGGCAGCACAACTTGCAAGACTAGCCCGGATTTGGTTGTAGGGCCGCCGGTTTTGAGATTTAGAAGCTGGTCAAACGACACCGGTAAGCAGAAAGAGTAAGAATTAACATGGCTGAAAAAAGTTTGCTTGACGATCCCACAAAGGAGCCTGCGCCAGTCCGGTTTGTCAAGGAGGAACGTGCAGAAGTTCAGAAGGTCGAATGGCCTAGCCGCAGGGACACCCGCAATTTAACGATTGTGGTGTTGGGCCTGACCGCTGTGATGGCGGCGGTGCTTGGTACACTCGACCTGCTACTGACTTACCTCTATTCTTTCTTTCAAGGTTTAATCGGTTAACGCCGGAAGGAAATGGTAATGACCCAGCCCGAAGATTATAACGAAGATGATGTTGCCTTTGAAGGCAAGTCTAACGCTCCTACCGAAACCGAGGGTTATCCAAGCGGAACCCCGATTGAGGCACTCAGCGGGGCTGAACCAATAGACCTGGAAAGCGATTCTGCCACTGAGTCAGTAGTTGAGGAAGGCTCCGAAGCAGTATCTTTCGATAATACTGTCAGCGTGACCGATGTAGCCGCTAACCCTGGCGTTGAGGCAACCACTCGCAACCTGACCGAGGTTGCCACCGCTACGGCTGTTTCCGATATAAAACGGGCTTCGCTAGCTCCCAGCACCGGGCAGCAGGAAAACCTGGGCCGCCGCTGGTATGTTATCCATACTTACTCCGGCTACGAAAACAAGGTCAAACGCGCCCTTGAACGCCGTATCGAGTCGATGGATATGCGGGACAAAATCTACCGGATTGTGGTCCCTACTATGGAAGAAACTGAAATCAAAAACGGTGCTCGCCATACTGTCCAGCGTAAGGTTTATCCCGGCTATGTGCTGGTCGAAATGATGATGACCGATGAGTCCTGGTATGTTGTTCGCAACACCCAGGGCGTGACCAGCTTTGTCGGGAGCGGCAACAAGCCGACTCCTCTGGCTGATGATGAAGTCGGCACAATCATGAACCAGATGGAGGCCGAAGCGCCCAAGGTTAAGACTTCCTTTCAGGTCGGTCAGGCTGTCAAGATTGTGGATGGGCCGTTCAGCGAATTTACCGGTATCATTGATACAATTGACAATATCAAGAACAAAATCACGGTTATGGTTTCCATCTTCGGACGAGAAACCCCGCTTACCCTGGACTTTTTGCAGGTCGAGCGCATCGTTTAGCATTTTATCAAGTGGGAGAAGGCTCGCCTTCGCCAACCGGGAGCAATCCCTAATACCACAAAAGGAGTGATTCAAAGTGGCTAAGAAAGTTAAAGCTATTGTAAAGTTGCAACTGCCTGCGGGCAAAGCAACCCCGGCCCCACCGGTCGGCCCGGCCCTCGGCCAGCACGGTATCAACCTGATGGGGTTTGTTAAAGAGTACAACGAACGCACCTCGCAGCAAGTGGGTGAAATCATCCCGGTAGAAATTACCGTGTTTGAAGACCGCTCGTTTACCTTTATCCTGAAGACCCCGCCGGTCGCCGATATGCTCCGCAAAGCCCTCAAGATTGATAAGGGTAGCGGCAAGCCGAACACGGAAAAGGTCGGCAAGATTACCCAGCAGCAAATTCGCGAAATCTCCGAACGCAAGATTAAAGACACTAACGGTGTTGAAATTGATGATGTTATGAAGATGGTCGCTGGAACCGCCCGCAGTATGGGCATTGATGTAAGCAATTAGTGGGAGGACGTTTTCAAACTTTTAGTTTGGGAAACGCCCGCCAACACCACCAGGAGGTATAAAGTATTATGGAACACGGTAAAAAATATCGTGAAATGGCTAAACTGGTCGAACCGGAAAAGCTTTACAATCTGGAAGAAGCCATTGGTCTGCTCAAGAAGACCAGCTATGTTAAGTTCGACCCGACCATCGAGTTGCACTTCCGGTTGGGTATTGATCCTCGCCACGCCGATCAGCAGATTCGTAGCACCGCAACTCTGCCGCACGGAACCGGCAAGACCGTCCGCATCCTGGTCTTTACCCAGGGCGAAGGCGAATCTCTGGCCCGTCAGGCTGGGGCCGATTTCGTTGGCAGCGACGATTTAATTAAGCAGATTGAAGGTGGCTGGACCGAGTTTGATATTGCTATCGCTACACCGGAGCAAATGGCTAAAGTAGGCCGCCTGGGTAAAATCCTGGGTCGTCGCGGCTTGATGCCGAACCCGAAAAGTGGTACAATTTCCCAGCCTAACGACCTTCCCCGTGTAATTCAGGAAGTTCGCCGGGGTAAAGTTGAATTCCGCAACGACAAGACCGGTCTGGTCCACGTTGGTGTCGGCAAACTGAGCTTTAGCGAAGACCAAATCCGCGATAACGTGGTAAGTTTGATTGACGGTATTATCCGCAACAAACCTGCCGGTGCGAAGGGTGTTTACGTTCATTCTATCACCCTGACCAGCACGATGTCACCCGGTATCCGGTTGGATGTCAACCCGGTACTGGCCGAAGTTAGCGCCTAAGAACTTACGCAACTAATTTTGGTTAGTTGTGTTGAGGGAGTAGCTTACCTGTAGAGCAACTGATTTTTAATCTGTGGGACTACAGGTAAGCTTTAAGTAAAGTAGTAAAGCTGGCATTGCCAGTTGGGAAACCAAAGAGTTTACTCTTTAGTACCATACCATAGACAGCAGGTGTCCTCCCAGAGGACTTAAGCCAAGCTAATGCAAGGGCCAGCCGAGGTAAGGGTCGAAAGAGGGTTAGATACATCTCACAAGGGTCTGGTTACACCGACCAGGACTGCTACGGGCAGTCTGCGCGGTTTACATCATCCGGCCTGAGATAGCTAAAACCCCTTGCGCCTGCCTCTTAGTCTTGTAGAGGCCCGGCTGGCAAGGGGTTTTTGATTTTAGATACTGGCCGGGTATACCAACCGGGCAGTCTAAAGCCTGAAAGTTATCTTAAATCTGAAGGGGGTGAATAGAGATGCCTACCGAACGTAAGGCCGGTAAAATCTCGAATTTGCAGGACTTGTTGGGAAACAGCGCCCTGTCGATTATTACCGAGTACCGGGGCTTGAAGGTTTCGGAGTTGACCAAATTCCGTAACGACCTCCGGCCCAAAGGAACTGAGTACCACGTAGCTAAAAACACGTTGTTGCTCCGGGCGGCTAACGAACTGGGTTACACCGGTTTAGATGAAGCTCTGGCCGGTCCGACCGCCGTAGCTTTTGTTAAAGAGGATTTATCCGGTGGCGCTAAGGCAGTGCTGGATTTCGCCCGAACTAACAAAACTATCGTCATCAAGTCGGGTATCCTGAACGGCAAGTTGCTCGGCCCGGATCAAGTGGAAGCCATTACCAAGCTGAAAAGCAAGAATGAGCTGGTTGCCAACATGCTCGGCTCGTTACTGGCTCCGCCGCGCAACCTGGTGAACGTACTTTCCCAGACTACCCGTAGCCTGGTAA
>JAYSYV010001456.1:0-2948 GCA_043727245.1 Chloroflexota bacterium
CCACTACCCCGGCTCCCACTATTCGCCCGGCCCAGCCGACCGGCGGCAATCGTCCCCAGACCCAGATGAGCGCCAGGGCTCTTTCCCGCTATGAGAAAGACCTCAAACGGCAGCGCCAACTGGTATGGGTAACTATTGGCGTAATTGGATTTATCCTGGCGGTCCTGGCTTTTGGTATCTGGCAGACCAGCCTGGCCCCTAGTTTCCAGACATTAGCCGAAGTTAACGGCCAGAGTGTCAGCCGGGCCGATTACAATAAGTTCCGCAAAATAGACCTGTTCAGACAATCCGGGGCCATTCAACAGCAGTTGAATTTTACCAGTGGCGACCAGCAAACCCAATTGAAATCCCAGTTGAGCTTGCTCCAGGATGAAGAAGTAAACGTCGCCGCCCGCCCGGTAGACCAACAAGCCCTCGAACGGCTGGTCGGTAATATCGTGACGGAGAAAGCGGCCAAAGACCAATACAACATCAGCGTCAGCGATGATGAGGTCAACAAAAACCTGGGCGACCAATTCCAGGGCATTATCTACACGCCTACCGCCAACCCCAGTCAGGCCATCCAGACCCAAACTGCCGGACCAGTAGCTTCTCAGGCGGCTCAGTTTAACACGGCTACTGCTGCCGCTGTCACGCCTTTGCCTACCGCCACGGTAACGGCTACCAATACAGTCAGTGGGACTGTCACGGCATCTACCACGCCGGGTCTCACCCCGGATGCCACCACGACCGCCGGAGCCGGTACACCGGGAGCTAGCCCGTCCGTTTCGGGGACCGTGACGGTTTCGCCTACCACTACGATTATGCCTTCGCCTACTACGACCAGTACGCCCATTGCGGGCGACAAGGTTCAGCAGACTGCCCAGGCTTATCAGAACGATTACTTGAAGTCTTTCCGCCAGTTCACCACTCTAAGTGATGATGACTACAAGAAATTCGAGGCCCGTCCGACCCTGCTTAAGAAAAAGGTCGTAGATAAACTCTCCGAAACTCAGCCTAAAGTGGGCCAGCCGTACCTGCAATACAAGCTCAGTCATATCCTGGTAGCCGACGAAGCGGCAGCCAAAGCTATTTATGACGAGCTAAAAGCTACCCCAGCCGACCAGCTTGAGGCCAAGTTTGCCCAACTTGCCCGCAATAAAAGCACCGATACCGGCTCGGCTTCGCATAATGGCGACCTGGGTTGGAACACCGACAAGACTTCCTTCGACAAGGACTTTTTGGCGGCGGCTCTGAAGCTGGATAAAGGCCAGTTCACCGAGCCAGTCAAGACCCAGTTCGGCTATCACATCATCTACTGCACCGACAAAGACCCGCAACGCCCGCTGGATGCGCTGACTATTAAGGCTTTCCAGACACCGGATGCGAACGGTGATCCCGTCTACTTCTCGGATTGGTTGAAGGAAAAGGTCAAAGCGGCTTCTCCGAAGTACAACACGCCGCCGACACCGGCCCCGACCGTGACGGTAGTCCCGGTCCCGGTCTTTACGCCGGTCATCCCACCGACCAATACGCCGGTTCCGCCGACACCTGCGCCAACTACCGCCGCTGCCGCTACAACAGCATCTGGTACGACTGCCGCCGCGACTACGGCTGCTGCAACTACAGCGGCGGCCACAACGACTAACGCGACAACTGTCGCCAGCACTACCCCAACCGTAGTGGCGGTGACAGCGACAGTAGCGCCTTCACCTACCAAATAGGTTAAAGGCGGGCGGATCCTGCAAACGGAGACTGTTTCTGTAACTGGAAACAGTCTCCGCTGCTTATCAGGAAGTTCCGAGCTGATGCAAAGCAGGTTCAGACCAAAAGTGGAGAGTTACTAATTCTAGCGACTGACTACTGGTTAGTGACTTATCACTCAGGGTTTAGCTTTGTGCTATAATCTTAGCTGTTCAAAACAATTCATATTTTCTCAGAGCAAAGTCAGAGATTGGAGCGGAAATGTCAGATACAATATACAGCTATTTTAACGGTGAGATTGTTCCGCTGGCCGAGGCAAAGATAAGCATCTTAACCCATGCATTTAACTATGGCACAGCTTGTTTTGAAGGTATCCGGGGTTACTGGAACGCCGAAGATGAGCAAGTTTATCTTTTCCGGTTGCGCGAACACTTTGAAAGATTGTCTGGCAGCACCAAAATTTTGGGTATAAAACTGCCTTATACCGTGAATGAACTTTGCACTATTACCCGCGATTTGATCCGAAAGAATAACTATCGCGAAGATATTTACATGCGCCCAACCTGCTATATTTCGGCGGAAGTAATCGGCGTAAAACTGCACGGCCTGGATATTAGCTTTTGCATGTATGCTCTGCCCTTTGGAGCCTACATTGACATCGAAAAAGGCTTAAAAGTTGGCGTGTCTAGCTGGAAACGAATTGACGATAATATGATCCCGGCTCGTGCTAAAGTTGCCGGGGCGTACGTCAACAGCGCCTTTGCCAAGAGCGAGGCTTTACTCAACGGTTTTGACGAAGCCATCATGCTCACCTCAGAAGGCCATGTCTCCGAAGGCAGTGCCGAGAATATTTTTATGCTGGCCGGTGGCAAGTTGATTACACCGCCGGTGAATGAAAATCTGCTGGTGGGTATCACCCGCAACACCGTTATCAATATTGCTAAAGATTTTTTTGGGATGGAAGTTGTCGAGCGCGTCATTGACCGCACCGAACTTTATACCTGTGAAGAAATTTTCCTGTGCGGAACCGGCGCTCAGATTGCCCCAGTCGCCGAAGTGGACCACCGGCCCCTGGGCAATGGCAGTGTAGGACCGTTCTCCAAGAAAATGCAGCAAGTTTACTTTGACGTGGTGCGCGGTAAAGTAGATAAATATAAGGAATGGTGTACCCCGGTTTACTAGTATGAAAGATTGGCGTGCGCTGCCCTCTAAAGGTGGCCTTATTGGAATCATTTTTACCAGCCTGGCGGCGATAATCTTTGGCC
>JAYSYV010001457.1:0-2943 GCA_043727245.1 Chloroflexota bacterium
CCGCAAGCAGCGGGGTATTTAGCCAATTGTTCTAGTGGGTAGTTCTTCCGCATAAGGTAGCGCTGCAAGCGGCGGGGAATTCAACCCAAAGAGATTAAACCACCCATAAACCATTTTGACTTTATTTACTGTCTTCCACCCCAATTTTTACCTTATCCTGTTATAATTTGTAAAAAGGTTCGATTATTCCCTTTTCAGATTACTTTACCCCGGTGCTAGAGTACTTGGATACTGAAGGACGTTCGCATGACTAACTCAGTTGATTTAAGTCAACAACAAGAAAAAGGATTAACCAAAGAAGAAGTAACCAGAAAGCTTCAGGAAGATGGTTATAACGAGTTGCCCTCGAGTAAGCCCAGAGGAATTTTGGCAATCACTCTGGATGTTTTACGGGAGCCGATGTTTATCCTTCTGCTGGCTGGTGGGGGAATTTATCTTAGTTTAGGGGATATTCAGGAAGCCTTAATGCTTCTGGGCTTTGTCCTTCTTATTATCGGCATTACTATTTTTCAAGAACAAAAAACCGAACATACCCTGGAAGCGCTGCGGGATCTATCCAGTCCCCGTGCCCAGGTAATCCGAGAAGGTTTGCAGCAGCGCATTCCAGGCAGGGAGGTGGTAGTTGGGGATATCTTACTTTTGATTGAAGGTGATAGGGTTCCGGCCGATGCCCTGATGATAAATTCGTTAAACCTGGCTACCGATGAGGCTATATTGACCGGAGAGTCAGTCCCGGTGCGTAAAGCAAACTGGTCCGAAACTTCTGAAGCGTCCCACTCAAGCCGTCCGGGGGGCGATGATTTACCGCTAGTCTTTTCTGGAACCATGGTCGTTCAGGGGCGCGGAATGGCACGGGTTACGGTCACCGGTCAAGGAACAGAAATTGGGAAAATCGGTCGGAGTTTACAAAGCTTAAAATCTGAAAAGACCCCTTTACAGAAGGAGACCAGCCGGCTTGTCCTTATTTTTGCCATAATTGGGGCGGCGCTTTGTAGTATTCTGCTTATCATTTACGGCCTTACCAGAAATAACTGGTTAGACGGTTTACTGGCTGGTATTACGCTGGCAATGGCTATTCTGCCAGATGAATTCCCGGTAGTTTTAACCATCTTCCTGGCCCTGGGAGCCTGGAGAATTTCTCAAAATAAAGTTTTAACCCGGCGGATACCGGCTGTTGAGACTTTAGGTGCAGCCACGGTTCTTTGCGTGGATAAAACTGGCACCTTAACCCTCAACGAAATGGAGATAGGCGAACTTTTCGCCAGCGGGCAATTTCAAAATTCCCATGAATTGCCTTCAGAAGGTTTGCCAGAAGTCTTTCAACCTTTGCTACAAACCGCTATGCTGGCAAGCCATCCAGACGGTTTTGATCCGATGGAACGGGCTATTCGAAGATTTGCCAGCCAGGTTTTAGGTAATTCCGGGCAATTACACCAGGGATGGCAGCTTTCTAGAGAATATCCGCTCTCCCCTAACTTTCTAACAATGTCACTGGCCTGGAATGTACCTGGGCATCCCGGATATGTAATAGCCGCTAAAGGTGCGCCGGAGGCCGTTGCAAAACTGTGCCATTTTGATGAGGCTCAGACGCAAGAAATGGTCTTGCAGGTACAATCTATGGCAAACGAAGGGCTGCGTGTACTGGGGGTAGCTAAAGCTTTAACCGGTCAAATGGAATTGCCCACTGACCAGCAGGCTTTTCAATTTGAGTTTGCCGGGTTAGTTGGTCTGATTGACCCGGTGAGGCCCACAGTTCAAGCGGCCCTGGGTGAATGCCGTACGGCCGGTATAAGGGTAGTAATGATTACGGGGGATTATCCCGCGACGGCCCAGGCTATTGCTCGTCAAATTGGGCTGGACTCACCGGATCGGGTAATAACCGGCAGTGATATGGACAAACTTCGTCCTGAAGAACTACAACAGGCCATCAAATCGGTAAACATTTTTGCGCGGGTAGTCCCGGAACAAAAGTTACGCCTGGTGGAAGCTTTTAAGGCAAACAAAGAGATTGTGGCGATGACCGGCGACGGCGTAAACGATGCCCCGGCCCTCAAAGCGGCCCACATTGGCATCGCGATGGGCGGTCGAGGTACCGATGTAGCCCGAGAAGCAGCTGGCCTGGTACTGCTGGACGATGATTTCGCCTCAATTGTTAGAGCAATTAAGATTGGTCGCCGGATCTTCGATAATTTAAGAAAGGCGATGACCTATATCCTGGCGGTCCACGTTCCTATTGCCGGAATGTCCCTTTTGCCGGTAATCTTTAACTGGCCCTTAGTGCTTCTTCCGATCCATATTGCCTTTCTCCACATGATAATTGATCCGGCTTGTTCAATTGTCTTTGAAATGGAAGCGGAAGAAGAAGATGTTATGCTGCGTCCGCCTCGCAACCCGGCGGAACCCCTGTTCAACCGAAAGACAGTTGGGTTGAGTTTATTACAGGGATTTAGTATTTTGGTTATCCTGGTCGTTATTTTCTCGCTGGCCCTATACCGGGGTGATGGTGAACTGGATGCTCGTGCTTTAACTTTTACCACCCTGATTATCGCTAACCTTGGATTGATCATAGCTAATCGTTCCTGGTATAAAACTGCCTTAGCCTCCCTGCGTTCACGTAATGCCGCTTTATGGTGGGTCGTGGGTGGGGCTTTAATTTTCCTGGGTTTGGTCCTTTACCTGCCCTTTTTACGACAGTTATTTCACTTCTCCTTTTTACATCCAATTGATTTAGGAATTTGCCTGGTAGGCGGGCTTGCAAGCATCATCTGGTTTGAAATTCTCAAAGCTATGCGGAAAGTCAGGAATTAACAGTCATTCAATTATGTCTAGTTCAAAATATAGAGCAGATAATCTAAAAGCTGAACTTATTCAAACTCTTCCAAACAAGGATTTGGCTGATACTTGTCCCTTTAAGCGGTCATAGAAAGCCTGGGTATTGCTTTC
>JAYSYV010001458.1:0-2941 GCA_043727245.1 Chloroflexota bacterium
ACGCACTTCTCGGCGTTATGGCTGGACGCGCTGGGATTGCGCCCGCCATCAGCCAGGGCGCGGGCCGTATTCAACAGCCAATCGGTCGAACCGGCCATAGCGCTGACAACTGCTACCGGCTGCTTTTCCAGATAGCTGCCCAGTAGCCGGGCCACCTCGCGGTAGCGTTCGCCGTTACCGACCGAAGTACCACCGAATTTCATAACAATCATTAATCGAGATTTCCTTAATTTTAGTCGCTAAAACGGTAGCGGATAAGCGCAAACAAGGCTTCAAAAGCGTCTTTGAGGCCGATTTTCTTGCCCTCGGCGTAATCTCGCCCGCTGTAATGAATCGGCACTTCGTACACTTTAAGCTTGCGCTTCAAAATTTTGGCAGTAATTTCCGGCTCGAAATCGAACCGGTTGGCCCTTAACTTTATGCTTCGGACTACCTCGGACCGCACCGCTTTGTAACAGGTTTCCATGTCGGTCAGCATGGTATCGTATAAAATATTGGTAATAAGGGTTAGACCCTTATTCGCCATATAATGCCAGAACAGGAAAACCCGGTGCGAACCAAGAAAGCGAGAGCCGTAAACCGCATCGGCCTTACCCTCAATAATTGGTTTAATCAGCACGTCATAATCGGTGGGGTCATATTCGAGGTCGGCATCCTGCACGATTACAATACTTGATTCAGCCGAAATGTGTTCAAAGCCAGTCTTGAGGGCCGCTCCTTTACCCTTATTTACCGGGTGATAGAAAAAGAGCAAAGTATTGTTGGAGTCCGGTTCCCGGCTGGCCGCTTCCTGTTCCATTTCCTGGATAATCTGGCGGGTGCCATCGGTCGAGCAATCATCGGTAATAATAATTTCTTTTCGTAGAGGAACGGCCTCTACGCGCTGGACAATTTCGCGGATAGTATCTTTCTCGTTAAAAACTGGAATTACAATTGAAAGAAGTAAATCCTCCTTACTGATAGGACTAGCGATGACAGTTTCCTCCTGACCTGAATTTAAAACTTCTTAGCTACATGAATTTGGCTTTTTTGCTCGTACATACCTCATAGAACGTTAAATGGGAACCGTGTAAAACCCCCTGAATGATGAAAGTAAAGTGTAAAATCGCTCTAATTGGCCCTATGCTGATACCTTCAACGTTTACCGTTCAACGAAAGTTTCCTGCCCTAGTTTAATCGTTATTTTGCCATTGACCCCAGGCATTGTCAAATCCGGCATGCACCAAAAAAGGCGGTTTCCCGCCCTTTTCAACCGATTAATATCCTTGATAATATCGCCGACCAGATCCAAAACAACCTAAGCCGATTGATTGGCCCGGCGGCGCAGGTTGCCGTTGCTGTCTTCAACCGGACTGTTAATCGGCAGCTCGTCCCGGTTAATCTTAATTGTGCGCTTGGCATCGTTGCGTTTAGCCGAGGCGTTTACCTGGGTATAAATCTGGGTGGTGCTGACACTGGCGTGACCTAACAATTCCTGGACCCGCCGCAAATTTTCGCCTTCGTTTAGCATGTGAGCCGCGAAAGAATGGCGCAAGGTATGCGGGGTAATATCGGCAATCCCGGCTGTATCGGCGTACGCCTTCAGGATAAGCCAGAAGCCCTGGCGGGTCAGGCGATGGCCCCGGTGATTGACAAAAAGAGCCGTTTCGCCGTTGTTGCCGACTAGCTGGGGCCGGGCATTGTTCAGGTAAGCATCCAGCGCGATTTGCTGGTCGGCCCGGATAGGAATCAGGCGGGTCTTGCTTCCCTTGCCCAGGCAGCGGACTTTGAAGTTCTCCAAATCCACATCATCCATATTGACCGTAACCAGCTCGGTAACGCGCATCCCGGTTGAATAAAGCAACCCCAGCATCGCCAGGTCGCGGAGAGCTTCCGGCCCGTTATGGCGCAAAGGTTGTTCCAGCAGTTGCCGAATGTCGCTAACCGAAACCGCTTTGGGCAGGTATTTATTTACCCGTGGCGAATCGAGATGTGCGGTAGGGTCGGTGGGGATAGCCTTTTTATCGCTCATGAAATGGAAAAAGGATTTAACCGCCGCAATTTTCCGGGCAATCGTACTGTCGGCATATTTGCGGTCTTTTAGAAAAGTCATGTAACCTAGAATATGGTCTTTGCTTACCTGGGACCAATCCTGGACAAGATTTTCCTGGAGTGTTTTGACAGCCGCTGGTACGACTTTGTCCGCAACCAAACTGACGGACTGGACCCGGCCATTGATCGCGATAGTATTATCAAGAGCAAGCTCTCCGACCGGAACTAAATCCGTCGGACGATGGCGTTTCCCTCGACCGCGCCTGGCATCGCTAGCTATTTTTCCCGGTTCATTTGGCCCGGAAGCCGCTTCATCCAGGTCTGAAACAGATTCTCGATGCAAGAATTGCCGGAACTGCGTCAGATCATTATTGTAAGCTGCTAATGTATTTTCCGAAAAATCCTTATCATCTGCCAGGAATTTAAGGAAATGTTCAACGCTTTCCTGCATATTTTTCCTCGTTTACCGCGCGGCAATTTTAGGTCTATTTTATCACATTATGTCAAACAGGAAAAGGGGCTAACAGGTCGTATTCAACCCAATTTGATTACAATTTGATTACAATAAAAACAAGGTGTGAAAATAGGTTAAGTTACTTGTATTATAGGCAGCCTAAAATTTCAGGCTGCCTATAATTTGTTATGTTAAGCTAAATTAGAATCAAATCTTCGTTATTTTTTCACTTTAGTAATGCCCGGTTAGACTATTATACGGTATCCTGTTTTTACAAAAGTTATTGACAACACCGCATATCTAAGCTATACTAATTACTAGTTAAGAATTGTTATTATTTGCTATTTGTTACGGAATTGGCATGTTTTTCCTCTTTAAACCTAAATAGCTGTCTAAACAGTGTGAGAAGGGAGGGCTAAGTAGTCTGTCAACGAAGACTTGTAATGATTAGCCGGG
>JAYSYV010001459.1:0-8985 GCA_043727245.1 Chloroflexota bacterium
ATCAGCCGCCCCATAACCGGGCGGTGCGCCAACCAGATTGCTGTGGGGCGGCGGCGGAATAGTCGCCAGGCGGTCCAATACATTTTCCCTGTAAAAAGACGACTGGCGATAGCGGTCCTCCCACTCGCTGCTGCTGGTCGGAGTCTGTTCCAACTTGGAATAAATATCGGCGAACTCGTTTACTTCAAAGAATTTGAGAGCTTCGCGAGGCGGCCCAAAGTAACAGAGTTTACCGCCGGGAGCCAGAAAGACCACCTTGTCGCAGGCGGTAATATTGCTGGTGGCATGTGTCACCAGGATAATCGTGCGGCCCTGGTCGGCCAACCGGCGCAGCAAAAACATCATGCGCTTATCCAGGCCGGGGTCCAGGCCCGAAGTCGGTTCATCCAGGAAGAACAAATTAGGTTTTGCCAGTAACTCCACCGCTATCGAAACCCGCTTGCGCTGACCACCCGACAGCCGCGAAACAACCACAGTACGCCGTTGAGTCATTTCGACATCTTCCAGGACTTCAGTCACTCTCTGCTCGATTTCCTGGGCGGTAGTGTCTTTGGGCAGGCGCAACTTCGCCACGTAATACAAGGCCCGTTCGACAGTCAGGTCGCGGTGAATGATATCGTCCTGGGGTACGTAACCCAGGTTGCTGCGGTAAGCTGCAAAATTCTGGTAATAATCGTCGCCGTTAATCAAAACGCGGCCTTCCGGGGCTGGGCGGAAGCCGTTAAGCGCATCCATCAGGGTAGATTTACCCGTACCACTGCCGCCCACCAGAGCGACGAATTCTTTGGGCTGAATCGAGAGTGAAATATCGTTGAGCAGTACCAGCGCGTTATTATTGACCGCTTTGCGAATCCCGATAGCGTCAATCCGTACTTTATCGCCAGCGGCCTGGGCGATTTGATTTTCCTGGTAAACCAGTTGATAGCCGGCAATCTGGATTACCTCGCCCGGCTGAATCGGGACAGGCGTATTGGGCGGAATACGCTGGCCCCGGATAAAAGTTCCGTTGATACTGCCCAGGTCGCGCAATACGGCCCCACCGGCTTCCCGGCGGATAAGGGCGTGGTGGCCGGATACCTGGGGGTAATTTAAGACCAGGGCGTTATCTGGCAGACGGCCAATCGTCACCAACTGCAAATTAGGGTCTAGTTGGAGGGATTGGACATTGGTATCCACCGGGTGGGCCAGGTCGGAATAGGTCAGGGTTGCCACGTTGCCCAACTCATCACCGATGCGAATTAAATCGCCATCGTTTAGCTGGATTTCGCGCAGTTTACCGCCTTTATACAACAGCCCATTGGTCGAGTTCTGGTCGGTGATGGTGTAGCCGGTAGGTGTCTTAACCAGGATGGCATGGAGGCGTGAAACCGTACTGATAGGCACGACAATGTTATTCTCGTTAGCCCGTCCGATAGTCAGCCGGGCGGCAGTCAGGCTATGTTCTTTAGTGACGTTTTCATAATGAACTTTCAGGACCGGCACGGCCATGGGCAAAAACATGGTCGCATAGTTTAAATCCTCGTCCTGAGCAGGTGCTTGAATGCCAAAATCATCTCTGATCCCCGGATTATTAGGACCGCCAGGTGGTGGATATTGCACCGGAAACGGCCCCGGTGGCGCGTAAGGCCCGCTTCCCTGGTAAGGGCCGGGAGGTTGTGGTTGAGGCGCACTGTTTCGATAAGGCTGTTGGCCCGGTGGAGTGACCTGATAAGGCTGTCCTGGTGGAGTGACCTGATTAAACTGCTCCGGTGGGATGGCCGGGTAAGGCGGTTGGTAGCCCGGTGTCCCGCCGGTAGCCTGATTGTTCCAGGGAACTTGTGGTGGCGGTGGGGAGGCCGGTTGAAGATAAGCCGGTAAGGGTTGGACCGGGGTAGACACCGGCGCAGCCAGTAGGACCACCAGATTACCCAGACCGAATTGATCGCCCAGGTGCAGAATAACCGGACCAGTAATCGGGACACCTTTAACTCTGACCGGGTTAGACTGGCTCAGGTTTTCGATGCGCCAGGACGAGCCTTGCTGGACTAACCGGGCGTGACGGCGGGACACTTCAGGATGGTTGATTACCATATCATTGACGGGTTCCCGGCCAATGGAAATATCGGGTTTAGAAAGGCTATATTCAGTTAAGAGTTGACCTTTATCCAGAACAAGCAGTTTTCCAAAATCGGGCATTGCTAGGTTGCCTCTCTTAATTGTCAGAAAAGTGAGCAGGAAAGTAAAATCTTTTAACCACCCGGCGAAGTAAAAATAGTCTGGGCGGCACCAATTTTCCAGTGGCCCCTCCTGGCATCGTAAATCAGCGTTACTTCCCAGCTTTCGAACTGGCTACTCTCGGTAATTTCAGCCTGGTTGGGCGCACCTTCCGGGAAACTGGTCAGTAAATAATTGCCCGGTTTAACAGTTAAAGTCGAACTCAGGCCATCCCTGGACCATGTTTGATTCGAGATAGATATAGATTGCGCGTTAAACTGCCCCAGAACCACCCTTTTGGCTTGCTTATTATAATACAAACCGGCGCGGGCCTGACCGAGAAGTTGGCCGGTATAATAATTGGAAAACTCCTGGTCCATCGTAGGCGCGTAGCTATTATTAACCACCTGGCTGCGATACCAGAGCATTGCCGCTTTATAATCATCTTTGACATTCAGGCAATATTGAGGCGAACTTCGATCCAACACCAGGGTCGTAGGTGATTCTTTGCCCAGGCCGTTGGTTCCCTGGGGCTTAAATTCGACTATCACACAGGGTTTATCAGGCGGAATAAAAGTGGTACTATCGCCACAGGCAGAAAGCAAAATAGCTAATCCGAACCCGATTAGCCCAAAATATGAGATAGGTTTAGCCCTGATTATTTTCTTCAAAACAGAATCCTTGAGCAAAAAGAAAAGCATTTTCGCCACTAAGGCACAAAGCCCTCGGCAGCACTGTAAAATTATAACGTAGTTTGCCTTTACACATTATAACTTCCTGGCGCAGACGGGTCTTTGTGCCTTTAGTAGCAGGTTTCAGGCCGGTTCTAGCCCTACTTCAGCCCTTCGCCGACTTTGGTTACTTCGTCTTTCCCATAGCCGCTGCTGGAAATGGTGTAGAAAACGCCATCTTTGGCGAAAGTCAGGATAGCGGTGGTTTCGTTAAGGGCCGCTAAAGTACCCTTCTGGCCGCCTATGGTTACATCCGTAATGGCTACACCGGAAGGCAGGTTAGAAGGCAGGTTGACCGAGGCTTTAAGCGCTCGAATGGTGACACCCTTCTGACTCTGCGCCGGGGCAGTACTTTTTGCGCCAGGGAAAGGTGTCACGATAGGCGCAGTCGTCTTGACCGAGTACTCGGCGGTAATTATATTACCGACCGGGGTAGTCTGCACCGCGACCGCTGTCGGATTCTTGGGCAGGTCAGCGGGCAAGTAGCTGACGGTCGCCAGAGCATAACCGGCAGTGGTCTTGGCTTCGTCCAGGTTCGCAACCTGCCGGGTCTGGCCGAACTGGCCGCTATCAACCACCCTGGCATCGGTCGGAGGGGTATAGGTCAACTTGGCATCATCAACCCCTTTGTTCACCTGGAGGTTGGAAACAGTCCACTTCTGGCCGCCGCCTTCTTCCGAGTAATCAAGCTGGACCGGCAGTTTGGTATCTTTATCAACCCAGACCGAGCCTTTGGCCCCTTTACCGAAAGTCGAGGTGACATTGGCTTTGGGAGTAAAGTCGAGCCGGCTGGTGTTGTAGCTGCCGACCTTCTCGTCCCCGACCAGGGTTGGTGTCGCCAGGTCGCTGGAGAAAAGGGTGGCTGCTTTGCTCTGGCTGCCCAGGAACAGGTTGTAAACCTCAGAACTGGCCGCGCTGGCCCCACCCTTCAAGACCACCTTGTTGGTTGGGTCGTACAGGAAGGTTGTTTTCCCCAGGGCCGCGACCGTACCAGCCGGAACAGTCGGGAGGGTTGACTTGGTGATAGTGCCTTTGAACTGGGGTAACGCCGCCGGGCCTTCATCGGTAGCGCCCAGGCTGCCCCTAAGCACTACGTCCATGCTGAGAGTTCCGGCTCCGGTCCCGGTATAGGTCAGGTCAATGGTAGATTGATAGTCCTTCACGCCGACAGCCGCGCCTACCGAGTCTTTAATAATGCCAGCCGCGTTGCCGGAAGCGCCGCTACCGGAAGCACCGCTACCGGTTGTCGTATTAGTGCCAGTCCTCGGAATAGGGGTCGGTTCTTCACCACAGGCCGCCAGTAGGCCGGCGAACAACGCCAGCAAGATTAAATAAGTGAAACTACGTTTCATCTTCATTATGGAAAATCTCCTCCTGATTAGCACTGGACGGTAGAATAAATATTTCCGTTACGGGCATCACGACCCCACGTGCCAGCGTAGACATAGGCATCAACATAGCGGTTGGCGGTAAGGATAAATTCATAAAGGGCATTGGTAGCCTGGTAATTGATGCTGACATTATAGAACTGAACTGTCGGAGCGCCGCTATTAGAGGTAAGGCCGCCATTATCAATGGTGGCTGTCCTGGCCCCGACTGTGCCGTCCAGCCGCACATAATACCAATCAACCGAAACAGTATTACCCAATAAAGCGGAACAGCCAATGTACAGAATGGCAGCCGGGACGTTTACCGGAGCGCCACTGGTCGCATCAAGAGGTTTAGCATTAGCCGCAGGCTGGGCGCTTAAAGTTAGAACCGAAGCCAGTAGCAGGGCTACCGCCAGGGTGCAAAAACGACGTACAAGCTTATTACTTTGAATTAAGGTCATAAATCTACCCTTCTTTGAAATTCACTTTAACCTTACCAGGCGTGGGTAAGCTAAAGGTGTTAACTAATTCATTTTAATAACTGAAAGCCCACTCCCAACCGGATATTTCAGCGAAGTTTTATTTGGTTAGTGACAAAAGTACCGGCAATAGCCGGTTAATTCAACCCGCTTAAAGTACCTTTGGAAATCATTGTTTTAAATAGGACGGAACCTGGGCTAAGCCTGGAAAGACCTACTGAAATATCTAATGTGCAGGTAATCAAGTACAACTTTTGCTATTTGGGTTTCCTACCCGGAACGCCTAAATTATTTATTTTTAATAGTTTAATTTGATAATTATCAGGTTATCATAATAATAACCTGCACCTGTTTGCCCGTCAATAGTTCTTTTCAAACCCATCTGATGGTCATAGCCCGAATATTTCTTCCCAGAAAACCACCCCGGCCAGCCCAACTGATTGATACTGAACGGCCTAAATGTTGTAATCCTTTTCTAGCGCATCCAGGCTATGCTGGATAAATTTTAGGCTAACTGTAAGCACTATACAATGATGCTGCTCACAAAATTTTATGGCCTGGCGCTCAGTTGCTTGTCCAGGCTAAAGCACTATCTTAATAATTCCGCCAGGGCAAAAACTTTCATGCAAAACTCTAACAAAAAATTAACAAATGGCTACTTGACAAAAGTAGCCTACTAATGTATAGTAGCTATGTAATAAGAAGTTAGTCCGGTTTGACCACAATATTAGAAGAAGAACCGGCAGTACAATAATCACAACACTTTATTGAGAAGAAAAGCTATTTAAGGAGGCTATTCTAATGAACTGGACAATTGACGGCTCGCACTCAGTGGCGGAATTTTCGGTCAGACACATGATGGTATCGAATGTAAAGGGACGTTTCCAGAAAGTTACCGGCAATATTACCTGGGACGAAACCACCCCGGCCAATTCTGCGGTGGAGGCGATCATTGATGTCACCAGCATTACCACTAACGACGAAAAGCGCGATGGTCACCTGGCCTCCGCCGAGTTTTTTGAAACCGAGAAGTACCCTACTATCACCTTCAAAAGCACGAAGGTCGAAGCCAGGGGCGGTGAAAACTTCAAGGTATCCGGTGACCTGAACATGCACGGTGTTACGAACGAAGTTACCCTGGACGTTGAATACAATGGTACGGGCAAGAATCCATGGGGCATGACGGTCGCCGGTTTCACCGCCAAGACTTCTATTAGCCGCAAGGATTATGGCTTGAACTGGAACGTGGCCCTGGAAACCGGTGGAATGTTGGTTTCCGATAAAATCAATATCACCCTGGAAATCGAAGCAGCAGCTGCGCCGGTTGAGGCTGTGGTTTAGTCATTCGCTCACGCTAGTCTAGCGCTTACAACTGAAGAACTGTTCCAGGACCACCAGGTTTTCAACCATTCTAATCGGCAGTTGAACTGGTGGTCTATCATATTAAAAGAAAACATTTAAACTATATTTATTTAGGGGTGTCCAAATGATTACGCTTCGCAAATCGGAAGAACGCGGCCATTTTAATCACGGCTGGCTCAACACTTATCACACTTTTTCTTTTTCGGATTATTACGACCCTCGTTTTGTCGGCTTCCGGCATCTGCGGGTTATCAATGAGGACCGAGTAGCGGCTGGGGAAGGTTTTCCCACCCACCCGCACCGAGACATGGAAATTATTTCCTACGTGCTGGACGGGGCGCTGGCCCACAACGATAGCATGGGCAACGGCTCGACCATCCGGCCAGGTGATGTGCAGCGTATGAGCGCGGGCCGGGGTATTCGCCACAGCGAGTTTAACGCTTCCCCCGATGAAGCGGTCCATTTCCTGCAAATCTGGATTACACCGGCTGAAAAAGGTATTGAGCCAGGTTACGAGCAGAAGCTTTACTCGCCGGAAGACAAACTGGGCAAGTTGAAGCTGGTCGCCTCGCCGGACGGCAGCGACAACAGTGTAACCGTTCACCAGGACGTGCGGCTGTACGCTTCTTTGCTGGAAAAAGGCCAGGAAGTAGAGTTGCAACTGGGCGAAAACCGCTACGGCTGGGTGCAGGTAGCCCGTGGTTCGGCCAGCCTGAACGGGCAACTGCTCGGCCAGGGTGACGGCGCACAGGTCCAGGCCGGTGATTTAGTAAAGATTGCCGGGTTGGATGAAGGCCGGAGCGAGGTTCTATTGTTCGACCTGGCGTAACCGTCCGAATAGTAAAAAGAGCTTCCCTGGTAGATTATTTCTAAATCTACCAGGGAAGCTCTTTTTATTAGGGAAAATCCGGCTTAATCGGTTATATCCGTAACATACCCGGCCAGGTCCGATAGGGCATAGGCGATAATGCGGGGAGCCAGTTCTTCGGCCAGACCGAGGGCTGACATTTCGATGGTGTAATCAACTTCTATCGCCACCAGGTTATCGCCATCCTCGATTAAGTCCACCGCCAGGACACCGCCGCCGACCGCCTGGGCAGCGGCCAGGGCAATTTGTTCGATTTCCGGCGTAAGCGGACATTCGATAACAGTTATGTTGAGGGCAGAACTGCTGGTGGCCTTATTGGCAATCAGGTAAACTGCTTTAACCACTTCGTTGCCGATCACGAAAGCCCGGATGTCCCGGCCTGGCCGGTTTTGCAGGTATTCCTGTAGATAATAAATTGAGTGGTCGTGCTGGCCGAGGCGGTCCTTGTGTTCGATGACCGCTTTAGCCGCATCGAAGTCGTTCAACCGGGCCACCAGCGCGCCTTTATCCCCGGTCAGTGGTTTGAGCATGGCCGGGTATCCCAGGTCTTCAATAGATTGCAGGGCCGTTTCGGCGCTGAAGGCGATTTCGGTGCGAGGCGTAGGCACTCCGGCATCCTGGAAGGCCAGGGTGGTCAGGAGTTTATCGCCGCAAATTCGGGCCACGTCTGAAGTATTGACGGTGCGGACCCCGGCCCGTTCAAACAGCAAGAGAGAGTAAAGGGCTACAAAGTGGTCCTCGGTCCGTTCGATTATCACCTCGACATCACCTGGCGCGATAACCCGGTTATCCTGCAAGTCAAAAATGGTTTCTTCGGCCTTCAGCAAGACCGGCTCAACTCCCTGTTTACGGGCGGCCTCGATCAGGGCTTTTTCATCATCGCGCAACTGGCTGTAGAGAATACCAAGTTTCTTCGCCATGTTACTCTCCCCTTGCTTTTTTGCTATAACTCTTGATAATCAAGTCAACATTCTCCAGGGAAATAGGCTCCAGACCGGCGGCGTGGCGTACTTTCTCGGTGATAGCCGCCAGGTCAGTGTCGGACAATTCAACATCCAACTCGATAGCCCGTGCGGCCACGGCATGCTTGCCCGTGATGCGGCTGGCAATATCCAGGGTCCGCTTGACGCCAAAGTCTTCGGGACGCAGGACTTCGTAAGCCTGGCTGTCTTGCAGGATGGCCTTGGTATGGATGCCCGCTTTGTGGGTGAAAGCGTTCGGCGCAGTAATCGGCATATCGTGGGGAATCGGCACACCCAGCATGTTGGCTACCAGCTTATCAATTTTCGGTAGTTCTTTGAGGTTGTAGCGGTCAAGTAAAGCCGGGTCAAGCGAATACAACCGGGCCACCAGGCCGCTTAATGGGCAAATTCCGTTACGTTCGCCAATGCCCAATATGGTCGTGTTGATACAAACCGCGCCCGCTTCCAGGGCGGCGTAGGCATTTGTAATAGCTCCACCGGTATCGTTATGGCCGTGATATTCAACTTTAAACTTGAAGCGGCGCGAAAACTCCCGGATACGGTCGTAAACTTCAAAAGGAGTGGCCCCGCCTACGGTATCAGGGAAATCCACCTGGTCAACCCCGGCGGCATCCAGGGCTGAGCAAATATAGAGCAAGTCGTCCAGGTTGGTACGGAAGGCATCTTCACAGCCAAAGCGCACAAATTTGCCTTTACTTTTTACATATTCGACAAATTTAACGGCGATTTTAGCCACTTCCTGGATATTTTTACCGTGGCTGGCTTTCTGCAAAAAGGCGCTGGTTCCCATAAAAAGGTTAATGCCGTAAGCCCCGGACTGCAAGGCCATGTCCACATCGTCCTGGCTGCACCGGCAATGCACCAGGATTTTGGTTTTGGACTGTTTAATTTCGAGCATACTGACAAGCTGGGTCAGTTCAGAAAGGGCGTTGGGATAAGATACGGGCGAACCAAGCTCGACATATTCGACACCAAACCGGGCCAGAGCCTGGACTAATT
>JAYSYV010001460.1:0-8980 GCA_043727245.1 Chloroflexota bacterium
CCGCCCCGCGAACCAGTTCGTGATTGAGAAAGCGCCGGATGCCGCCGATAGTGGCTTGCAGGCCGTTGGCCCTGGTGACGTTTTCCTCGAAGTTGTGGCCTTCGTCAATGATGTAGCTGGCGTAAGTGCCGGGAAGGACATGGCCTTCGTTGCGAATATCCAGGCTCAACAAGGCGTGGTTAGTTACCACAATATCGGCTTCTTCGGCATCCTTGCGGGCTTTAAGGGCAAAGCAGCGGTCGCGGTGGGGGCAGCGCGTACCCAGGCAGTCGTCGCTATCGGCGCTGATAAGAGCCTTGCTATCGGGGGCCAGGTTGAAAGGGAATTCTTCAAAGTCGCCCGAAAAATCGGGACCGGCGAACAGGGCATAGTTTATGGCCTGAAGCGCTCCCTGGTCGGGAACCAGGCGGTCGCGGATGCCATCAGCCGAGTTCCAGCACAGGTAGTTATTGATGCCTTTGAGGGTAGTAAAAGTAAAGGAGCGAAAACCTTTGGAGGCGAATAGCTCGGCCACTTTGGGTAGGTCTTTGCGGGCGATCTGGTCTTGCAGAGGTTTGTGACTGGTGGCAATCAGCACTCGTTTGCCGTCCTGAACTACCGAAAGAACCGCAGGGACGAGGTAGGCCATAGACTTGCCGATGCCGGTCCCGCCTTCGACAACCAGGTTGGTGTGGTCTTCAATCGCCTCAGCCACGGCGCTTGCCATAGCCTGTTGGCCGGGACGGCTATTATAGCCGGAAAGGAATTGGGCCAGGCTTGCCAGCAGGCCGGGAACTTGGTTGGTTTCCATTATTGGTTTGGGTTGGGAGCCATGACCCGGAGCATATTGGCGCGGACCAGTTCGGCGGCGAGAGGCACGAACGCTTCAATGCGGGTATCGGTAAGCTCGGCTAATTTTTCGACGGTTTGTGGTCCCATCACCAGATTACGCAGAATGTCCCAATGTTCGGGTTTAATCGAAACATCGGTCGTACTTTCACGGTTGAGGTCCAGGACGTGCCGGGGCGAAGGTATTTCTTTGGTAAAAATAGAGCGGTTCCGGCCATTTTTATGCTCTTCCAGGTAGACCGCCGAACGGACCTGCAAGACCGGCAGCGAAATATTTATAGTCTGAGTTTCGGCGGGCTGTACATTAAAAGAAAACACTCCATTTTCCCAGCCAAAAAGCGGCAGTAAGGCGTTCAGGCCGCGCTCAGTTTCGATCCAGGCATCCACTACTTCCCCGCTTCGGATAATAATTTCGGCAATTTTGTCGTATTGCGCCAGGGTCAGGCGGCCCGTTACTTTTTGAAGATTGAGCGCAGAAAGGACCGTGTTGAGCGAAAATATACCAAGTTGACCGTATAAGGCTGTTGACCGACCTGCTGCCATCCCGAACTATCCTTGTCCAGCTCAATATCTCAAACACATCGGACGGTTTCATAAGCTACCCTGGGTAAAAAGAACTTTGATTCTACTAATTATAACACGCCTGACTTTACGGGTAAAGAAAGGCTTTTGACCTGATTATTTGCGAATCTTGCTTAACAAAGTGCTAAATGAGTAACTCTACTTTGTATATTGCAATCGAAACCTGGGTACATTAAAATGACTCAACAGATTTTCTTGCTCATTTCAGCATATCCTTTCTCGAAGGGATTTTCTAAAAACCTTTGTCTTTGCTCGGCAAAGGTAGCTTCACGTATAACTGCTTAATAAAAATTAGAATTGGAGAGGACGTTTAATATGCAAGCAACCGTCAATGGTACTCAACTTTATTACCATACGCTAGGGCAGGGTCGCCCCATCATGTTCATGCACGGCGGGCTAGGGGTAGATCACACCTTTTTCTTACCCTGGCTGGAGCCACTGGCCGAAGATTTCCAGCTAATCTTCTACGACCATCGCGGCAATGGCCGGTCCGAGAGGCCGGAGAGCCTGGAAGGGGTCACGCACGATACCTGGGCGGCGGACGCGGATGCCCTGCGCCAGTATCTCGGCCTGGACAAGATTGTGCTGCTGGGACATTCTTATGGCGGCTTTTTGTGTATGGAGTATGCTTTGCGCTACCAGGAACACCTGGCTGGCTTGATTCCGCTCTGCACCTCACCTGATTTCAACCATTCAGAGGTAGTCCTGGCTAACGCCAAGGCCCGTGCTACGCCTGAAGTATATGAGGTAGCTGTTTCCGGTCTTTCCAGTTCTTTCAAAACCGATGCTGAGTTCGGCCAGTTCATGGGAACTATTATGCCTCTTTACTTCAAGGATGCTGAGTATGTGAAGAAGATGCCGAAAAGCGAACCCTACAATTATAGTACCGCCGCTTATAACTATTCTTTTGCGAAGTGTCTTCCTGTTTACAGTGTAGTTAACCAGTTAGACCAGATCAAGGTGCCAACCCTGGTTATCTCCGGGGTGGACGACTGGATTACCCCGGCGGAGCAGGGCGAAAGAATTCACCAGGGTATTCCTGGTTCGGAACTGGTAATTTTTGAGAATAGCGGCCATATGCCCTTTATTGAGGAACAGGAAGCCTTCCTGAAACTTATTAAAGAGTGGGTTAACAAACTTCCGGCTTAACTGGTCTGGCTCCATTCCTCTACCGATTGTTTGATTATGTCAAGTATAGGGCCGGGACGAACCTGCTCAATGCTCTGGTATATTTGAGTACCAACCAGGATTTGCAAGGCTCCTTCTGGCCCGCCCATTACCCGGACCGGTTCGAGGAATTGGCCTGGGTAGGCGGTTCGGGCCTGGGCCATATGGCGCTGCAAAATGAGGTCTACTTTTCCGGCAATGCTGCTGAGTTGGACCAATGGTTCGTCTTTACCTTTATCAATCAGTTCACGGGCTTCCCTGGACATAAACAGCCGGGACATGAGGGGTAAGTTCTTGGAGCGCAAGACCCTGGAACGGGCCTCGTCTTCGGGGTCAACCGAATAAAACCGTTGGCCGGTATTAGGGTCAACCGTTGAGGGTGCGACAGGCGGCAAACCGCCCTGGAAACCGGGAGGCGGTAGCGGAGCGGCAGCCCAGGCCGGTTGGATGGGTAGTTCAGGAGGCAGTGCGCTTTCGGCTTTATGTTGGAGCCGGGAAGTCAGCCCGCCGGTCCCGCCCCGGCGCAGGAGATTCTGGTCAGCGCCCGCTTCGGTGGCCCCGATAAGCTGCTGTGAGGAAAGCTGGTGAGTGGAAAAAAGATTAGCCTGGGAAGGGGCCGGGGCGTAGCGCATGCTATCCGGCCCGACCGGAACGTTAGTAGTACCGGGCGGCGGGCTGTATGAGGCCGGGCCGCTGGCGTAAGGGTCGTTCAGGTCGGCGGGCGCGGCCAATTCTCCGGTCAAACCCGGAGCCACCCGCTCTAAAGGAATCTGAAGGGCCGCCGCGATGGGTGAAACCTCGAAATCAGCCTCGCCTGGTAGGCTCGGATTGGGTCTTTCAAACTCAGGCACAGCCTCAAACTGTCTCGGAAAAGCTACGGAGTTAGGCAGGATTTCGCCCAGGTTATCAATCTGGAACTGGTCGTAATCTTCGCCCAACCGGGCTGTCACCTGGACCTGCATATTCGGCAGGAGGGTTTCCATCCAGGCATTCCAGAGCATTTCGCAGGGCAAACGTGGGTCTTCACCGGCGGCCTGGGCCGCTTTTTTCAAAGAATCCAGCGCGGTCATTTTTTTAATCTGGACGGTCAGGCGGGCCAGGCCGTTAGGCGATGTTTCCAGCGGCAGAAACCGGCCCTGAAAGCCGCGTTCACCCCACACAAAGCCGAAATAAGCTTCCAGCAATTCCGCCGCGTCGGCCAGGTTAATCGCCCGTTCTTTGCCAACCAGGGCCAGCAAAGCCTTCATCTCGACTTTACCAAAGGCGCTGCGGACGCGAGCGCTCAACCGGGCTGTTTCGACCGGGCCATAGAGGGCCAGGGTGCGGGCCTGCCACTGGCTGTCCCAGGCGTACATGAGCCAGCGTAGAACTTCGGTTTGTTTATTGGGGTCTATTGTGTACATCAGTCGGCCAACACTTTCATTTTAAGCCAGCTAACCATCTTTTCAACACGCTGGATGGTGTTATCGGAAGTATAATTTTCGTGGAGGCTGAGTGGGGCATCCTCGCCGGTCAAATTTCGGTAGTGTTCCCGCCAGGCCGCCGGTAGGAAGTCCGGCAGGGGATAATCGGCCAGGGCTGCGCCGACTTCGGTCCAGCGAATAGCGCATGTCGCCGGGTCATAGCCGCCCGCGCCCCAGACTATCAGGCGGTCGTCGCACAGTTCGGCGGCTAACTGGCGCAGGCTGCGAACCGCATGCAAGTAACTGGCGGAGGAATAATTCATGTCGGTCAGAGGGTCGCCGCTGTGGCTATCCACTCCGCAGACCAGCATAATAATATCCGGCTTGAACTTGCGAATAACCGCCGGGACCAGTTCGTCAAAGGCGTAAAAAAAAGATTGGTCGCTGCTGTAGGGCGGCATGGGCAGATTTAATTTAGTGCCAACTGCCGCCCCATGCCCGATTTCGTGCAGTTCGCCGGTTCCTGGAAAAAGATAGCGGCCATCTTCGTGAAAATCAATCGTCAGGACCGAGGGGTCATCGTAAAAGCCGTAAACCACCCCGTCGCCGTGGTGCGCGTCCACATCAACATAGGCAATCCGCTTGACCCCGTAATCGCGTTGCAGCCGCTTGATGCAGATGGCAATATCATTAAATATGCAAAAGCCGCTGGCTCGGTTGGGGTGTCCGTGATGCAGCCCGCCAACCGGCAGCAGGGCGTAACGGGTCTGTCCGGTCATTATCAGGTCTATCGCCTTGAGTGAGCCGCCAACTACGTTCAGGGCCGCTTCAAAGCCGCCTTCAAAGGCCGGGGTATCGCCGCCATCCAGGAAGCCGTTGCCTCGTACACTGGCGTTCTGGACAAAATCAACAAACTCTTTGGTATGGAAAATTAAAAGTTCCTCGCGGTCGGCTTCCACCGGGGCGACTACCTGGACCTGGGGCGCGTCGAGTAGGCCCACTTCGCGCATCAAATCCAGGGTCAGGCGGCCCCGTATCGCGCTAAAAGGATGCTCCGGCCCAAAGTCGTAAGCCAGCAAAGCCGGTCCGTAGATTACCGTTAATTGCCTGGGTGTAGGTGGTTTATCTTCTGCGTTTAGCTCTATTGATTCAGGTTCCGGCTGCATAATTATCCTTGAAAACTCAATCAAATGCTCGCGTTTGAGTTATAATACCACGAAAAGCGTTAAACGGGGAAGGTTAAACGTAGGAAGTAACGATAGACGTTAAATGTGGAACGTAGCATGTTAAATGTGAGAAACATAATGGAGATTAGTAAGGCTAAAATAGCCGCTTTTCTAAAAGGCTACTATAGCGAACTTTCCCAAATCGCGTTCAACGATAGATATATGTAAGGTAGGAAAATGACGATTGACGCGTTGGCCCTGGCGGCTATCCGGGCCGAACTGGATGATATGGCCCAGGGCTGCCGAATTCAAAAGATTGTACCGACCGGGCCGCTTTCGGTAGTCCTGGAAGTTTATAACCCCCTGAAACACCAGCGGGTTCAGTTTTTGATGTCGGCGGACGCTCAAAACGCTCGATTGCACATTATTCAAGAAAAGGCCAGCCAGCAGCCGGGTGAATTTAGCCCGTTTCTGCTGCTCTTGCGTAAGTATTTACGTTACGCCATATTTACTGAAATCGAGCAATTACCTTTCGAGCGGATAATGCTGCTCACTTTCGAGAAGAAATTTCCACCCGGCAAGCGGCCTCATTTTGAAGCGACCGGACAGCGCAGCGGCAGCCAGCCGGAATTTACTTCCGAACCCGAAGACGACTCCGAGGAGGAGGAAGAACCGAGCGGCGAGTTTGAGCTTTACCGCTCGAAACTAGTGGTCGAGATGATGGGCCGCCACAGCAATATTATGCTTTTGAGCGAGGAAGGCGTGATAATGGACGCGATCAAACGGGTCGCGCCCAGCAAGAACCGCTACCGCCTGATTTTGCCGCACCAGCCCTATGTTCCGCCGCCGCCCCAGGCCAAACAGGCGTTTCATCTGGAAAGTCCGGCCAGTTTTTCCCGGCTGATGCAACAACTGACCGAGAAACAGCCGGAAACGTCTTTGTGGCAAACCCTGCTCAGCACTTTTAGTGGGGTCGGCCCCCAACTGGCCCGTGAACTGGCTTACCGGGTGGCGGCGGCCAAAGGTTTGGAGGGTCCGGTGGCTCTTGAAGTCAAGCTTAAAGAGTTTCAGCGCTGGGAAGGTCTCTATAGCGAGATGGGAAGTTTGCTCAAGCCGCTAAACCCGACCTATTTACCCCGGCGCGAAGATTTAGAGCCTTCGGTCGTGCGCGATGAAGACGAGGAAATTGTCGCTTTCGCGCCCTACCGGATGGAGCAGTTCCGGGCGCGGAGCCTGGCACCGGAAGTTGTCGAAAGCGTTAGCCGGGCCGCCGAGGAATTTTTCGGCCAGACCGAGGCCATTGGCGGGCAGTCGCAGCGCAAGGCCCAGGTCGCGGCCCAGCTTGAAGTCCACCTGGAACGCTTGCGCCGTCGGGCTGCTTCGATGGAAAGCTCCCTAAAGAAAGCCGAAAGCGCTGAGGAACTCAAGCGCAAAGGCGAGGCAATTTACGCTCACCTGTGGGAAATGCAGTCCGGTCAGGCTGTACTGGTTGCGGACGGCCTGAAAATCGCCCTGGATGTCAGCCGCAGCCCCAGCGAGAACGCCCAGTCGTACTTCCGAGAGTACGATAAAGCCCGTCAGGCTATGGCCGGAGTGCCAGAGTTATTGGAAGAAGCTCGTTACGAACTTAGCTACCTGGACGAAATGCTGACCGCCCTGGAACTGGCCGAAAGTTTTGAGGATGTGTTGAGTATCCGGGGGGAACTGGCCGAAAACGGCTACGGCGCACACACTCACGGCGAAACCAAGGCCAAAGTGCCGCGCTCTAAAAAGCGCAAACTGCCTCAAACCCCGACTTATACCTCGCCGGAAGGCTTTACGATTTATGTGGGCAAGAGCGCCCAGCATAACGATTTTGTCACCTTTGAACTGGGCGAGAAAGTTGATACCTGGCTGCACGCCCGTGGTATGCCCGGTTCGCACGTGATTATCAAAACGGGAGGCCGCGAAGTACCCGAAAAGACCCTGGAAATGGCGGCTGGTCTGGCGGCTCATTATTCCAAAGGCCGCACCAGCACGAAAGTGGAAGTGGTCTACGCGCCCCAGCGTTATGTCCGCAAAGTAAAGGGGCCGCATCCTGGCCTGGTTACTTACAGCCAGGAGAACGGCTCGATTAATATTAAGCCCCAGCCGTTTAACACGCGTCGGGCGAAAAAAATTTAAGCTTCCCCGGTCAAAAGGACGACCTTTCCCATAACTTTGCGGTCCAGCATATCCTGGAGAGCCTGGGCCGCGCCTTCCAGCGGGTAGGTGGCCGAAATATGGGGCTTGAGCTTGCCTTCGTGGAGCCAGCCGAGTAGTTCGTATAGATCCTGGCGGTTGCGTTCCGGCTCCCGGCTGGTGAAAGACCCCCAGAATACGCCCACTATAGAGCAGCCTTTAAGCAAAGTCAGGTTGAGTGGAATGCGCGGAATATCCCCAGCGGTGAACCCGATGACCAGAAAGCGCCCGCGCCAGGCCGTTCCGCGCAAGGCTACTTCCGAGTAAGCTCCACCAACCGGGTCGTACACAACATCTACGCCCTTGCCTCTGGTCAGTTCTTTGATACGGTCTTTCAAATCTTCGGTAGCGTAATTGATGAACTCGTCCGCGCCGTGTTCGCGACAAACGTCCAATTTTTCCTGGCTGGAAGCGGCGGCAATCACTCGCGCCCCTAAAATCTTACCGATTTCGATAGCGGCCAACCCGACTCCCCCGGCGGCCCCCAGCACCAATAAAGTTTCCCCGGCTTTAAGTTCGGCCCGGTCTTTCAGGGCGTGGTGTGATGTGCCGTAGGTCAGGACAAAGGCCGAGGCGGTCGCAAAATCCAGCCCTGGCGGCATCGGAATAAGCTGCGCGGCATCAGCCAGCACTTCTTCGGCGAAACCACCCCAGGTAGTAAAAGCAATCACCCGGTCGCCCGGTTTCACGTTGTCTACACCCTGGCCCAGTTCTTTAACCAGCCCGGCTATTTCGCTGCCAGGCGAGAAAGGAAGGGCCGGTTTGACCTGATACTTGCCCTGGATAATCAGGGTATCGGGGAAATTAACCCCACAGGCTTTGACGCTTATCACCACCTGGCCTTTGCCGGGTTTAAGCTCGTCAACATTCTCGACGCTTAATTTCTCCGGCGGCCCGAACTCTCTGCACAAGACTGCTTTCATTGGCGTGTTCCTCCTTGAAGGCCATATTAATTTGTTATATTATTTCGTAATCCAGAAAGGTTCGTTTTGGTGTGGATAATTTTCTCATAAATAGCCCGGTTTGCAAAATGCACATTCTTTGGGGGGGTTAGAATTAGTCCTGCTCAGGCCGCTAGAACAGACTGTAAGCAGAAAGAAAAAGTCTTATATTATTGATTTGTTACCAGGATAAGTTTGGATAAAGTATAATAGAGTGTATAAAGATGTAAAGAGCGGGAGACGAGACTCGAACTCGCGACAGCCTGCTTGGGAAGCAGGTACTCTACCAACTGAGTTACTCCCGCACTGATAGCCGAATTATAGCAACCCCCATATCGTTTGTCAACTTGCAGGAATGCAAAGTGGTCAGTGGTCAGCAGCCAGTTAAAAGGAGCCGAACTTAAATATGGATACCCTGGAAACCCTCGTCACTTACCCTGACCTCGAAAATAAATCTGTGAGGACCGGTGAGATTTTTGCGGTCTATAACCCGGCCACCGGGGCTAAACTGGCCGAACTGCCCGTGATGGCATCTGAGCAGGTCGAAAAGGTCGTTATGCGGGCAAAAGTGGCCCAGCAAGAATGGGCCGCTTTGAGTTTTAAAGAGCGCCGGGTCATTATGTACCGCTGGCGCAGCAAGCTAATGGCCCACAAGAGCCGGATTGTGGAAACG
>JAYSYV010001461.1:0-2938 GCA_043727245.1 Chloroflexota bacterium
TACTATATCTATACGCGGGAAGGGAGCGCGTTGGCTCAGGTCGTGTTCCCCAAACACCACCAGGTTACGCACCTGTTTTTTTACTTCATAACCCATTCCCTTTGGACTGGCCACGAAATACCGTTCGACCAGTTGAGGAGGTAACTTTGCTAAACTTTTCGTCGTGAAGAAGCCTCGCCGGGCGAAGGCAATCGCATCGCTATCCAGGTCAGTTGCAAAGATTTTGATATTGAAACGGGCTAGCTCCTGACCGAGTAATTCAAATAGGAGGATTGCCAGCGAATAGGCTTCCTCCCCGGTTGCACATCCGGCTGACCAAAACCGCAACTCTTTATTTTTAGTAAGGCGGCTGTATTCGATAAGTTTAGGCAGGATTTGCTCTCGTAAATAGGTAAATAGCTCCGGGTCGCGCATAAACTCGGTGACTTTGATTAAAAAGTCGGCCACCAACAGATCGTACTCGTCCGGGTTAACTTTGAGATATTCGCTATAATCCGGCAAGTTCTGGGTATCAGTAGCCACCATCCGCCGCTGAAGACGGCGCAAAATGGTAGCCGGCTTGTAGGTACTAAAGTCAATGCCGGTTTGTTCATGCACTTGAGTAAGAAAAGGCTGTAGGTCCTGCTGGGTGTGTATCTGGGGCAGGCCAGGAGCCTTGCCATTAATCAATTCAGCCAGAATAGAGCCTATATCCGCCAGATCGGCCACAAAATCTACCGTTTCCGGTTCCAGAGACTCGGGCATACCTGGATAGGCAGCAGTTTGTGGGTTTTGTATAATGACGGTCCCGCCCCGCTCATGCACGGTGCGCGCCCCGGCCGTACCATCTGAGCCGGTGCCGGTCAAAATAACGGCGATTAACTTTTCATTGTAAACTTCAGCCGCGCTGGTTAGTAACAAATTGACCGAAGGGGTGGGCCGCCCGTCGCCATCGGGCAGGAGCTTTACATCGTGATCAGTAATTTCCACATGATGGTTAGAGGGCACGACATAGATAGTGTTGGGCTTGATTAACTCCTCTCGCTCAACACTTACCACTGTAAGAGCGGTGTGGCGTCTTAGAATCTCGGCCAGGTGACTTAAACGTTTCGGGTCAAGATGTTGGGCGATAACCATGGGAACTTCAAAGGGGGTAGGCAGCGAGGCCACGAGTATAGATAAGGCCTCAATACCCCCGGCAGATGAACCAACTACCACCAGTTGAAATAAGGCGTTTGTTTCTAACATTTTATTCCTACTATTAACGGATAATAAAAAAAAGTGCGGCGCAGTACGTGGGCGCGGGTAACTTTACTGTGTTAAGTGAGAATTTTAACCAGAGTCAGGCTTGACTTTGCCCCGCTTTCGTAAAGTATAGCATCTTTGCTCTTTCTTTACTAGCTTTTCGGGGGGTAGGTCACCTCAAGCAAGCGGGTAGCCCGGCTAATGGGAGCCAAAGGACTAACTCCCAGACTTAAAAAACCCAAGACTCGCATGATGGATAACTCGCACAACATCCGGTAGCCGATAAGGACGCTGTGCTGTCAGGCTCCTGAGATCACTTTTTTGAAGGGCGGAAAGTTGCTTTCATGCGTTGGTACTGGCCCCGGCCAGCGAATAAATGCCGTACGGTTACGGTACAAATCCGACCGCTATGTGAAACCCCTAACCTGACCAGGGCAACCGTTCATGACAACCCTGCCGTATTTCGCCTAATAACCATGCAAAAAATGAGACGCTTTTAAGTTTTTGTAGGGCAAATTCTCTCCAATACTGTAGGAAGGCTTCATGTACTATATCTTCTGCTAAAGTAGTATCAGAGGATACTTGCATTGCCAAACTATAGGCATATCTTCCATATATGCGGTATAACTTTTCAACATTACTAAAATCTTGAGCCTGCAAGGCAGAAAAAACAGGCTTTATTATATGAGTCATATACTGGAAAGCTTTCAGTTGCGCAAAGTACTTGGAAATACCCTACAAAAGACCGGAAACGTGGAAGACCCTTCACGAGTAACAATACCCCAGGTCTAATGCAAATTGTATTGCCAGGAAAAATATTTTAATTGCTTTTATCGGGACTCACCAGGTGTATAACCAAAATGTTCAACTAAGTGAGGAACCCAATAATCAAAACAATTTTCTTCTAATCTAACGACACCTGTAAATAGCAAAAGAGGCTTAACTCGTTAAGGCTTTGCTTCTTTATATAAGTCTTCAGGCTCGGCAGACTTTGCCAGCTCGCTTGGCCCTATTTCCTATTTGTCGGGCCCGTTTAGCTCAAGTTGAATACCATCCGGATCTTCAAAACTTAAAATTGAAGTTCCTGTACCCTTCAAATCTTTAATTTCACCGTGGACCACACCGCGTTCCTTGAACAGAGCGGCGGCATTTTCCAAATCAGCCCGGCTATTAACCTTAAAGCTCAGGTGATCCAACCCTACCCGGTCAGGGCTAAAGGTGTCATTGGGTATGGCCTGGGCTGTGTTCCAGGGTACGGTAAGCCCCAAAAGCATGTTCCCGTTACTTAAAATTACGCCCCTGCCAGGCGGCTCGTTCATTGCAAAGGTGAAGTTCAAAAGGGTGGTGTAAAATTCCTGAGAACGTTTGACATCAGTTACGATTAGGCGGACGTGGCTCGTACCGGTAGTTTGAATCAAATTCGGCATAAATTCTCCTTGTAATATAAAATTCCAAGCACAGGAATATATTTTGTTAGTTGTTCCTATTTTAGAACTAGAGCATTAACCATACCTCCCCGAAAACAACGGGGCCGGGAGGTCTCTAATTTTGTTAAAATATGGTAAGGGGTAGTAGTCTGACCGGATTGGAGGATTATCCAACCCTCTCCAATAATAATAATTTCAAGTGAAAGTTTTGTTTCTTTTTTACTAACCATTGTCTCAATTCGTAAGCGGTAATTTGCCACCTGGTCAAAGGAGAGGCCAATCAGGGC
>JAYSYV010001462.1:0-8976 GCA_043727245.1 Chloroflexota bacterium
TGAAATCCAGTTGTGCGCCGGTTGATATACAGGTAAGTTACCAGCTCGGCGCGGGTCAATTCAGACATGACGAAATCAATGAAGACGTTGGATAGCTGGCAGAAGCCCGTCTGCTCGTAATTAGGGCAAACATCGCTTGAAAATTGGCCGGTGTCACGCATAATGTGCCTCCTACAACGAAATCACAAAATATGTTCTAAACACTTTTGCATTATTACATATGATTGATGTATAATCAATAAGCAGTGTAAACAAATCTCATATTACATAAAACATAGGTACATAATTACGGAGTACACTTTTGCTGTGTTACACTGGGTTTGGATAAATGATGGGATGATGGAAAAGTATTACAGGGGAAATTTTAATGACAGCTAAGAAACTTTCCCGGCCATGTGAGAAGCCGAGTTGTGGGAAGTGGGCTATGAAAGATGGCTCGGGCTTCTGTTTCCTTCATCATCCCGAAGTTATAGAACGTTTAGGCCAGCGTATGAAGGGAAATAAAATAAACCTGGGCCGTCACCTGGCCTGGTTGGGGTTGGAAAATATTGAGGAAGCGCGGGGATTAATCTTTTACTCGCTCGACAACGACAAACCGCTCCTGACCCTCCGCGCCCTGACTAAAATCGCCAGCTTGCATACGCGGGGTGAGGTTAGAAGCGTTAAACCTAGAAAGTAGAAGGTTAAGCGGGATTGTAAGTGGAAAAGGTACAAAAAAACCACCTTACGGTGGACTAATTTGTTCGATGGTGGAGGTGAGGAGGCTCGAACTCCTGACCTATACAGTGCGATTGTATCGCTCTCCCAACTGAGCTACACCCCCATCTTGGACACGCCCCAATTATATAGTAGCTATTTCGATTAGTCAAGCTCAAATTGGTAGTCAGTGAAGACTACTGACTACTTTCTCTAGCTACTTTCTGATACAATTAAGGCAAGTAACAGCCAAAACATTTAATTTAGGAGCTTGCGTCATGAATGGCAGTCAAGTGCTGGGCTACCTGGCCCGCAAAGATAAATGGTTCCTGGGCGGCGGCAAAAAAGTCATCTGGGCTCCGGAGTTTCCGCTCTGGCTGGATAAACCAGGCTTCTGGGACCATGCTTGCTACCTGGATTACAAAGTCGGCCCTATCTTTACTGTAACGATTATTGGCGAACGAGGCCGCGAAGTTAAGCTGAATCGCCTGGAACGCTACTGGCAGCCCGACCATTTCAGCCAGCTTTACCGCGACCCCTCCCGCGAACTGACCGTCCAGGAACGCCGCGCCCTGTTGCCCTGGGATGTTTTAGCCAGTTCCTTTGAAATTTCGCACCTGCTCAAACAGGAGCAAACCTTTGATATTATCGTCTGGTCGGCCCAGGAGCGCTTTGAAAGCCAGGGTATCTATGAACTGGACGGAAGCCAGGTGCGCCAGCGCGATGGTACTATGCTCTGGCGGCGGCGCGTGCGGGATGCCCGTGTACCGCGCAATTCAGCCGATTTAGATAATGGCCTTATGATGAAATTTGCCGTGGCTCTGGGAGCTAACCGGAGTGCGACCAGTTTTAGTATCAAGACTTCTGACCGGCAGCCCAATTACCCGCGTTGGAAGTACTCGCCTTTTTATGAAAAACTGGCCGAACACGGCCACCTGGGCAACGAAGCGCCCGAAACCCTGGACCCCGATTATGGCGGCCTGACCTATTTTGGCCTGCACTACAAAGTGACCATTCCACCAGGAGGCCGGGCCGGGATAACTTTCTTTGCCGCCATTGCCGGGAGCGAAGAAGAAGCCCTGATAAATTTGCGGGTGGCCCGCCGCCGCGAAGACCTCAGCCGCCGCCAACCACCTCCCGAAAATCCAGAAGCGGCTGACCCTACCCCGACTCCGCCGACCGAAACGCCCGACCGGGACCGCCGTCCGACCTATCCGGCCAAACGCCACTGGCGGGAATATTTCGAGAGCGTGCCAGACTTTACCTGTTCCGACCCCTATATCCAGAAATATTACTGGTATCGCTGGTACGGTCTGCGCCTGAATACTATTCGGGCCGAGGACGACCAGCGGCTGGGTTTGCCCTACCCCTGTGTCTTTGAAGGTATCAACCTGGGCTGGTTCCGGCAGCATATTACTTACAGCGCCCAGTGCCACATGCTCGAAGCTCGCTGGATGCACGACCCGGCCCTGGCTCAGGGGTCGCTTTTGAACTTTGTGGTCCACCAGCTTGACGACGGTTCTTTCCCTGGCGTGATAAAAAACATCTACCATAATGGCCGTTCGCAGCGGATTGGGGCGGCTTTTTATCACTCGAACTGGGGTATGGCAGTAAGGGAGTTGCACCGGGTCCATCCCGACCGGGCCTTTTTGGAAAAAGTCTACCAGCCCCTGGCCGATTACCTGGGCTATTTTCAGCGAGTGCGCGATGCCGACCAGACCGGGTTATATGATGTGCTTTCGCACTGGGAAACGGGCCAGGAGTTCATGAGCCGCTACCAGCAGGTTGACCCCCAGGCCGACCAGGGCGGCAATTTCCGGCTCAAAGGCCTGGACGCAACGGTTTATATCTACGAGTTGCAACAAACCCTGGCCTGGATGGCCGGTATACTGGATAAACCGGAGGCGGGCAGGTGGCTGGGTATGGCCAACACTACCCGCCAGGCGGTCCGGCAGCGCATGTGGGACCCGGCCCAGGAATTTTTCTATGATGTAGACCCGGCCACCGGCCAGCGCATTACCGCCAAAGCGGCGGTAGGTTTCTACCCCTTTATGGCGCAAGGGTTGGCCGGACCGGAACACCTGGGCAGTTTCCGGCATCTGTTTAATGAAAATGAGTTCTGGACACCTTACCCGGTCCCGACCACCAGCCAGGACGACTCGACCTACAGCCCCAATGGCGAGTGGCAGGGCCAGCGCCTGGTCTGCCCCTGGAATGGCCGCACCTGGCTCATGACCAACAGCCACGTGGCGGAAGCCCTGGCCCGCGCCTCACAAGACCTGGATACCTCGCTCCAACCTAAAGCGGTTGAACTCATTAACCGTTTCATCAGGATGCTGTTCCTGGATGACGACCTGGAACGGCCTTCAAGTTACGAATATTACAACCCCATAACCGGTCAGGCTCCGTATTTTCGCGGGACCGAGGACTACATGCACAGTTTTATAGTTGACATAATCATCAAATATGTGGTGGGGGTCCAGCCGGACGATGAAGGGCGAGTGCGAATAAGGCCGCTACCTTTTAATCTGGATTATTTTACCCTTGACCGGTTGAAAGTGGGCGGGCATTGGCTTAAAATTACCTGGCGTAAATCTGCCAGCCTGACCGAGCAAGCCCTCAACAAGCCTGACTATGCCCCAGTTGGCCTGACGGTCTGGGTAGATGGGGAAAGGGTGGCTAATAATCCTACCCTTGAACCGCTGGAAATTAAGTTGAGTCAGTAGTCAGCGGTTAATAGTAAGAAGTTATTTTAATTCAGGCGGGCTGAGTGAGCCTTGTGTGAAGCGGGATTATATGGAAGAACAAATAAATTATACCCAGCAATTCCGAAAACGGACCATGTATACGATTGCCACTATGGGCTTTTTTGGCAACGGCGCTCAACTGATCTGGCAGTTCTTTAGAGATAATCTTTCTGCGGAGCAACAGGTTACTCGCCTGGTTTCTAATGTTGTAATCATTTTGTTGATGGTAGCGCTATTTGTATTGACTTATTACAACCGGTTGGTCCTGGCAGCCCTGCTTTTTTGTGTCGTTGCTACTGTTACTCTCAGTGTTACCCTGTTAAATCTGGACCCCGACCATTTTTTGCCGGTCTTGTATGTGGTGGTAATTGTGATTGCGGGGGCTTTTATAAGTCCCCGCAGCTCGATTTTCTTTGGTACAGTGGTTACGGTGCTTTACGTAGGTATCAGTAGTTGGAAGATTAGCCTGCTTCCGCCCCCGGCTCCGGTGAATTTAGGGGCTAACGTGGCAATATTAGCCCTGGTGCTTATCATCACTACAATCCTACTTTCAGGCTTCAGTAGCAGTCTGGGCCGGTTAATTTATTCGGTTTCCCACCAGGCCCAGGAACTGACCCGGCTTAATGAAAATCTGCAAAACCTGCGGAATGAGGAAGCCGCCAGGGTCCAACAAGTGAATCAATTATCGGGTTTGTTGAGTGTCATCTTCAAAGAACAGGACCATACTTCGCAGGAACAAGCCAGCCTGGTGCGCCAGGTGGCCGTGACTACGCAGCAGATGGATACTGCCGCCCGCCGGATTGCCGAGAACGCCCTTACTGTGGCGACGGTGGCCGATAAAGCCCAGCGTAATGCTGAGATTAGCCAGCAAGCGGCTTACCAGGGGGCCAGCGCGATTTCGGCGGTGCGTCAGCGGGTCCAGACTATCAGCGAAAATATGCGTATTTTAACAATGCAAATTGAAAGAATTAGCGAGGTAACGACCATCATTGGGGAGATTGCCGACGAAACAAATTTGCTGGCCCTGAACGCGACCATCGAAGCTGCGGGCGCTCGCGAGTATGGGCGGCGGTTTGCGGCAGTGGCGGACGAGGTTCAACGGTTGGCCCGGCGTTCGACCAACGCGGTTGAACAAATCCAAAATACTGTGGTGGAAATTAACCTTGCCAGCAGTAAAGCCCTGGCCGCGACCGAACAGGGTTTGCACGAAACTCAGTTGAGCGACCAGTTAGTAAGCAGCCTGACGCTGGCGAACACCGATGTTACCCAACTGGTAGGTAGAACTTCCAGCCTTGTTTCAAACATCGTCGAGGCCACTCAGCAGCAGCGCGAAGCTAGCTCCCAGACGGTACAAGCTATGCAGCACATACTGGTTGCGACTAACCGGCTGGCCGAAGTTGGCCCGGAAGTCAGCGCAATTGTTTACCGGCTGGAAAATGCTTCGTTCCGGCTGGTTCAGACTACCGAAAACCAGTCCGTTCCCCTGGAAGCCTTATCCCTGGCTGAAAAACTCCAACTCATACCGCCTCCGCGCCCCCGGCTGAAAGTGGGGCCGGATGTAATCGCTAGAGTAAAGGATTAGACAAAGAATTAAAAATGAAAGTAATACTGGTTCAACTGCCTGTTCCCAATAACCGGCGGGCTAACTTACCACTGGCGCTTGGCTATCTGAAGGCTTCGGCGGAGGCGGCCAATCTGCCCGGTATGCAAGTTGAACTGCTGGACGCGACCACTCAAAACCTCGGCGGCGAAGCTTTGCTGACCGACACCATCCTGGCGCGTGACCCCGACCTGGTAGGAATTTCGCTCTATACCTGGAATAGCAGCCGCAGTATGTTACTGGCGAAAGCTCTGAAAGAACAGGCGCCGGAACTTTTACTTTTGGGCGGTGGTCCTGAAATAAATCACGATGGCGATTTTGTATTGAACTCGCCATACTTTGATTATCTGGTGCAGGGGGAAGGCGAACAGGTTTTTATCGAACTGCTGCGCCAGCTTAATGCGGGCCAGAAGAAGATCGGACCGGAAAACTTCAAGTATGCGGTACATATCCCTCTACCAGCGGCCCTCTCCGGCAGTTCTAACTTGCTTAACTTCGTCCGCGCGGACGCCCCGGCTAAATCGGCGCAACCGCTGGTACTCAGCGGTCCCGCATTAGAGGATGTGAACTCAGCGCCCTCGGCTTACCTTACGGGGGCTTTAGAGGGCCACCTGGGCCGTTTCATGTCAATCGAACTGTCGCGCTGGTGTCCTTCCAAATGCACCTTTTGTTATTATGGGCGGCAGGACGTTTTGCGGGGCGGCAAGCGGTATTTCGACCTGGCACGGGTCCGGCAAGAGTTATTATTTGGGATGGCGCGGGGCATCGAGCAGGTCCATTTTGTAGAAGCTAACTTTAACACTTTACCCCATTTGTCCCAGCTTTATGATTTGCTCAAAGATAGTAAAACTAACCGGCAGATGAGTTTTTATGCCGAAATGCGCGGTGAGGCGATTAACAGCGAACAGGCCCGGAGGCTGGCCGAGTCTAATTTCAGTATTGTCGAGGTCGGGTTGCAGTCGGCGGTCCCGGAGGTTCTAGCCAGGGTAAAACGCAAGAATAACCTGCCGCGTCTGGCCCAGGGGGTACATAACCTGCGCGGGGAAGGTATCGAGGTCTTTCTCGACCTGATTCTAGGTCTGCCGGGTGAGACTCCGGCCACCTTTCAGCGTTCGGTAGCGTGGATTGAGGAAAACGGGCTGGCTCCGTTTGATTTATTCCACTTGCAAATGCTGCCGGGTACTCAGTTAAAAATCGAGGCCCAGGCCGGACAACACGGCATGCGCTGGCAAGCGGCCCCCCCTTATTTTGTACTGGAAACGGCTGAACTGTCTTTTGAGCAATTGTGCGAGCTGCGCCGCCAGACTTTACTGGCCCGCCAGGATGACCCGGCGGAGGTGGCCGGTTTGCCTCAACCCGGTCCATATGCCCTGGTAGAGCCAGCCGGAGAAGTTTCCCTGACGGATTCCGGTCCGGTGGAAAGAGTGATTTTGGATTTCAGCGGGGCAGTAACCCCGGCTAATCCGCTGCGGTTTAACGAGTTAGCCCGCCGGGTTGCAAGCGAATTAACGGTCTGGCTCAAGCTGGGTCAGGCTTCCGAAATGGCCCTGGCGGAGGCTGGACAGGCTCTTAGCGCTTTATCCGAACCTAATCCGGGTAGCATATGGCATCTTTTTGTCGAGAGTGACCGGCCCCTGACCGGGCCTGAAAAGAGCGGGCTAGCCGGGTCTATTCGCCACGAAGAAGGCTACCTGGACCGGCTGGCCGTCTTTGCCCAGGCTGAGGCGGATTTTCAGAGTTTTAAGCGCTGGCCTTCGATTAATTTCTATGAGGTGTTGCCGTTAGAGGTTGCCCTGGCAGGCCCGGTCACTCGCGAAACGATTGTCAGGCTTGGGTTAGAAGAAACCGCTTCTTTAGAGCAGTGGCAAAACCGGCTGGCTAGAATGGACGGTTTTGAGGGGGCCGGAGTGGTGCTTGATACAGGCCGGGGCTGTTCGGTAACCCGGTTCAAGACTGCTTTCAAGGGGCAGGAGTTTGCGGCGGGTAGGGTCTGGCTTTCAGATTTAGCTCTGGCGGCAGGAGTGGCTTTTAACCAGGCCGAAGACCTTTCCAGCATTTCGGACAGCTTAATTTATCCTCTGACGGCGATTGTAGCCGGGAATAACATTTCTTATCACGGGTGGGCAAGTGAAAAACTTCAACAGGCTGCTTTGAGCTACCGGCTGGCCAAAACCATAGGTTATCATTTGGTCAGTAATCCGTAAAGGAAATCTTGCTACAACGTCAGCTCGAAAATTAGCTACAAAACGGATATAGGAATGTAACGGACCGGGCATCTTCACATCGGTTCAGGCTGCCAATGGTGAGAGAGGATAGCTAAGTTTCCGCCCCGGCTATATTAATTGTATAAAGTATATTATAATATTTAACAAATGAAGTTGGTTATTCGAGGTTTTTAAGCTTTGAATGAAATTTTTATTGTGATAATGGTGTTCATTTGTTCTCAGAGACAGAGGAAAAGCGCATCCGCATAGTTATAGTAGACGACCAGCTTATTGCCAGGGAGCTACTCCAGGCTATTTTAGTTGAGGAACCCAAATTTGAAGTAGTCGGGGAATTTGATACGGGTGATGCAGTGCTGGCACGAGTGGTAGAACTCAACCCCGATATTATCCTGATGGATATTCATATGCCCGGCATGGATGGTTTAACTGCTACCCGCAATCTCAAGAAACTGGTGCCGACCAGCGAAGTTATAATATTAACCAGTTCCGAAAACCCGGCCCTGCTGCGTGAGTCGCTTGCCAGTGGCGCGAGTGGTTATTTAGTTAAAGACCCGGACCCTTTCAACCTGATAAATGCTGTAAAAACGGTTGTCGGAGGTGGCTCTCTAATTAACCCGCTTCTGTTACGTAATTTAATTCAGGATTTCGCGGCTATCTACGCTTCGCTGCAAGTGACTCCGAGCGAGGAGATAGTGGAACCTGTGCCAGACCTGACCGAAAAAGTAGCCCTTGACCACTTGACCAAACGGGAGAAACAGGTTTTAAGCCTGGTCGGGCAAGGTCTGAGCAATTCGGCTATTTCGCAACAATTGGGCATTACCCACGATACTGTAAAGAGTCACGTCCGGTCCATTCTGGAAAAGCTAAATGTCACCGACCGTACCCAGGCCGCTGTTTACGCAGTACGCAATAACATGGATTAATTACATCTTCTCACAGATTCACTGTGACAAGTGCTACATCCGGCCAGGGTGGTACACTATATGATTAAGACGGATTTAGTAATATATATTATGAAACATTTACAAGCTTGAAACGTAAGGTATAGTGTAGGAAGGCACACTGATAAATTTGATGGGAAACGAGAATAATAATCTTTATCTAAAATTAATACTTTTAATGAACCAAAAGGGCTTTAAAAACGTTATTATAAACAAGGTACAATAGGGCGAGTAACAGGGTCGTACAAGCCTTTTCCAGTTGAGAGCAAATCTATTCAAAATGAGATAGGCAAAAGTATTATCCGCTTATCCCGCATAGCAAGAAAAAAAGGTGACAGAATGGCTCAATATAAAGACCCGGAAGATGTGACCGAACAAGACCCGGAAGAGACTCCCACGACCGAGTTAACCAATGTAGGAGAGAATATTGACCTGGTGGGTGGACGAGTGTTTAATGCACCGGATTTTGTGGAACTGGCTTCACAGGGTTTCAGCGAGGAGCAGTTGAAACGCATTCTTAAATTGCGCCGCCGCTATAACGAAACTGAAGAAAACGAAGTCACTCCTGAATTTAAACGGTTGCGCTTTGCTCGCTTTCTCTACAGTAGCGGTAAAATCGAGGGTTAATTAGAAGTTAAGTTAGTTTTCAATAATTAAAACTAAAAAAGCAAGGTTATAAGCCTTGCTTTTTTAGTTAATGTTGAGTTAGTGCTATTTTCCTCCGGCGGTGACGTAATCAATGATTACCTGATCAATAATCCGCTCGA
>JAYSYV010001463.1:0-2934 GCA_043727245.1 Chloroflexota bacterium
ATGGCCGCTGCCTGTCCCATCTGTTCACGCAATTGTTGATCATCAATCAACCTTATTAACGCATTAGTGATAGCCGTTATAGAGCGTTCGGGTACTAAAAAACCATGTTTGTTATTTTCTACAATTTCTGGAATGCCCGCATGCAAGGTGGACACGATTGGAAGTCCGGTTGCCATCGCCTGAACAATCGTTCCCGGAATGCCTTCTTTGTCGCCATTTCGGGTAGTAAAACTGGGGTGACAAAAAATATGGGCAGTATTAAACTCTGCTTGCAAATTTGATTGCGTTACATGTCCGGCAAATGTTACTTTATCACAAAGTTTCAATTTGGAAATCAATTTCTCGTAGCGGCCCCGTAAAGGCCCTTCTCCGACCAGTCTCAATTCAATATTGGAGCGGAGTTGAACCACGCTGGCAAAAGCTCTTAATAAATCTTCTACCCCCTTTTTTTCAGCCGAGAAATTCCCGACAAATAGAATACGCAGCTTTGAATCCTGAGACGGATGGTTTACTGGTTTAAAAAGGTCAAGGTTAATTCCGTGATAGTGAATCTTTATTTTATTTTCAGGGCAGCCCAGGGCAAGCAGGTCTTGCTTCATATCATTGGACATGGCAAGCAATACATCAACCTCTTGCCATAACCTTTGAAGAAAAATTTTACCAATTCCAAAATAACGGTGCGGAAAGCTTGAAACATCATGACCATAGCAGGAAACAATTAATGGTAGCTTAAACTTCTTATTAAGGAAATTGTAATAAATCGCTCCCACCGCGAAATGAGCATGAAAAACATCAGGCTTAAATGATGTTATTTCTTGCTGGCATAATTTCCTTTCTAACTTTGTAGAGTGCCTTAAAAGCTTGTGTATGATTTTGAACCAGATCGCCTGGCTGGTTGGCAATTGGTCGGAAATACACCGAGTCTTAACTCCTCCAAAAAGATTTAAATTCTCAAGAGTTCGAGTCAGGACCATGGACTCAGTTTCCAGGGCATTAATTATCTGGTCGTAAATAAATACTTCAGTTTTTGGAAGATAAAGCCGGCAAAGATGTGCAACTTTCATTGATTTTTAGCTAAACTTTCAAAGTTGAAGTTTCCGAAGGACTTTTCCATGAGTAAAGCTTTTAACGCTTCAGGAATTAAGCTTTTGGGCAAATGAATGAATATCCTTTTGAATATCAAAATGCCTTTCCCAGTTGTAGCGCCAAACTAATCTTAGGATTTCTAAATAATAACTGGGTTTCCAGGGTTTTGAAGTTTTTGAATAAATTTGCTGGATGCTGCGGATTGAGGTTCTACCCAGTAAATCAAGGGTGAAAACCAATTTTAACATATAAAGCAATCCTTTGGAGTAATGCTTATGGAAAAAATAGAGTTTACAAATATAATAGTTGCTCAACCGAATAAAAGGAACCTGTTGGGTACTTTTACCCTCGTAATGGATTACGTTATAGCCCGGCAGAAACCAGGTTTGCCAGCCCTTGCGTTTGGCCCGCAGGCAGTAGTCCGGTTCCTCGGCAAATAAGAAAATATTGTCATCTAAAAGTCCTATTTCTTGCACCAGTTCTTGCTTAAATATAAGGCACGAACCGGCTACCCAACTGACCTGGAAAGGGGATTGCTGCCTATTTTGAGCCTTTTTGCGAAATACGCCCTGAATCCGATTTGGAAAGATTTTATTTAATTGCAAATGGCTCCAGAAAATAGTCGAAAGGGTCAAATCGGGGTAGCAGGAAAGGGCAAACGCACCTGTTTCGGTGTAATGGGCGCACCCGGCAATTCCAGCCTGGGGATGCTCGTCCAGGAACGCCACCAGGGCCGGTAAAGTCCCCGGCTGAGTTATAGTGTCGGGATTGAGCAGCAAGATATGACGACCCTTACAGCGGAAAATAGCCAGGTTGCAGACCCCGGCAAAGCCGCTATTGGTCGGGTTTATCAACACCTGGACCGAGGGGAAGAGTTGTTCAACCAGGCCGGGAGTATCATCGTTGGAATTGTTATCCACCAGCCAGACTTCCGCCGCTAAATCACCCAGGTTGGCGAGCAAGCTTTTCAGGCAGTCTTCGATGGTACTGCGGCTTTTGTAACTAACGATAATAACGGATAAGTCCATTTTAGCCTTGTTATATAGAATTGTTTATTGCATCTCTGATTCAAGAAAATCTATAAACTGGTCATTGATTTTGGCACGATTGAATTCTTCCTGGGCTATTAACCGGCCATTAGTTCCGAAAGTCCGGCATAATTCAGGACTCCCTGCTAATAACTGGATAGCTTCAGCCAGTCCGGTCGCATCACCGGAAGCTTTAACAAGCCCAACCTTATTTTGCTCAACAATTTCCGCTGGCTCTGAAAGCTTGTCGGCCATCAATATTACGGGCCGACCACTTCCCATTGCTTCATAAAGCTTGGAGGGTACGGCACCGGGCAAATCTTTTTTTAACGTTACCAATAAGGCATCTGAAGAAGCTAGTAGGGCAGGAATTGCATTGGCCGGTAGAGGATTTATAAATTTAAGATTAGTTAAAGTTCGCTGGATTGACTGTGCAACTAGTTTGCTTTTTTCAGGGCCATCTCCCACCAGAACAATTTGAATAGCCAGGTCTTTAGGAAGAGCTTCGGCAGCATCCAGTACATTTTCAAGACCTTGAGCCAGACCATGTAGACCGGCGTAGAGTACCACAAAATTATCTTTGCTTTCCCCAGTCAATAGTCTGCGAGCAGCTACGGTGGATTTTTGCGGTCCAAACAAGCCCAAATCTACTCCATTGGAAAGCAGGTAAGTCTTGCAGTTAGGAAACCGTTTTTTTATGTTAGTAAGAATCCCCTTTGACTGACCGGAAACAAGCCATGCTTTACGGTAAAAGAGAGCTTCCAGTTTCTCAAATATCCGGTAAGTTAAACTATTCCGGTCTATAATACCAAGTTGTACA
>JAYSYV010001464.1:0-2933 GCA_043727245.1 Chloroflexota bacterium
AACGGGATCTATCTCAATTCCTGAAGGGATGGAGATGGTAATGCCTGGGGACAACGTGCAGATGGGAGTGGAGCTAATCACACCTGTAGCTATTGAAGTTGGGTTGCGGTTTGCTATTCGAGAAGGTGGCCGGACGGTTGGAGCGGGTTCGGTTACTGAAATCGTAGCTTAAACCTAAAAGCCGAAATAGAAAACAGGCGGTTGAAGCTGTTAAAACTTCAATCGCCTGGTAAAAAGTGCGCTGCATCACAGTTAATTTGTGAGCAAGCGCATTTTGGCTTTATAGCTTGCCGGGTAAAATATTGGTGTAAGCAAATGATGAATGTAAACGAACTGAAAACCATCACTTACATCGTAACCTCCTCCTTATTCTTCTCTCAAACTCCTTCAAAAGAGCGCCGGTTGAGCAGCGGCGCTCTTTTTATTTTATATTAACTCAGCGGTTAATTCTGCCCCTGTTGAGTAAATTTTTCGATTTTAGTAATAACTCGCTTCGGCCAACGCCGGTTAAAAACAAAGGTCGCTTTTTCCAGGGCGGAGGCATAGCAACCGAACATTACTTCTGCGTTCCGGGCGGCTATTTCTACGCGGGTTGGAAACTCCTTCCAGCGCATGTCATTACTGTGCAAGGTGTCGCGTAATTCGATAAAAAGAGCCTGTTGAGCTTCGCCATCGTTTTTAGGCCAGGCTGTTTCGCCCGACTCAAAGTTACCCTCTCGCCATAACTTCCAACCCTGGTTGAGCGAAACCCACAATCGCCCCAAATCTCCAGTAACTTCAAGTTGCTGTTGATACCAGAATACCGTTTCGCCGGGAACCAGTGGGGCCGAGGGACCGGCATTGAGATGAAGTCGGGCCTCGCCTAACCCAATAGTGGCACTCGTATTGGCCGGAACGGTCACTGACCCATAGCGTACCTGCCCTTCACAGGCAGCCAGCACCCATTCCGGCCCCGGCAGTCCACTAATGGTAGCGGCTTTAAGGGCCAGGTCCAGGATATGCGGCCCTTGATCCAGCAAATGGGTACGCGTACTGGCTCTCAGAAGCCGCACCTGTCCAAGCTCGCCGTTGGCTAAGACCTTCCAGAAGCGTTGCCAGTGGGGCATCCATTGATACTGGGTATTGACTGCAATCAAACGGGCTTTACCAAGTTCTGCCAACCGGAAGGCCGCTGAGGGAGTTAAGGCCATCGGCTTTTCAACCAGCAGCGCGGGCGCTCCGGCGGCAATTGCTTGCTCAATAATAGGTAGTTGAATCTGGGGCCGGGTGACAATATTGACCAAATCAGGCTTTTCGACCTGTATCATTTCCGCCAGGTCTTCGTAACGACGCGCAATACCAAACTGGCCGCCTACCTTATTTCGTTTTTCTTCGTGCCTATCGCATATAGCTAACAGTTCAACCGCGCCACATTCCAGCATTGCGGCAAGCGGGCTGGGGGCGCGTTCACCGCAACCAATCTGGACTACCCTTAGCTTGTTGTCGGGCATAAAAACGGTTCCCCCATTTATAATTACGTTCCACGTTTAACGCCTATTTATCTGGTTTCTAACCGTTTCAGAGCGGCATCAATGGCCTGGCATGTGGCGCATTCGGCTCCACGGCGGTGCGGGGTAATATGGCGAGTCGCTTTAAGGACGGGGATAGCCTGGCGGTCGCCCAGTTCGCCCAGGGCTTCGGCGGCGGCAGGCGGAACCAGGTCGCTTTCATCGTGCAGGCTGGTAATCAAGGCCGGGACGGCCCGGCGGTCGCCTAATTTGCCAAGAGCATGGGCCGCAAAGCGGCGAATTTGCCAGCTTTCACGGCTTTCCTTACGGACCAGAGCTTCCAGCAAAGCTTCAAAAGCGGCTGGAGAATTGAAGCGCGAAAGGGCCAGGGCGGCTTCCTGGCAGACCAGCAGGTCACGGTCTTTTAAGGCATTGACCAGACCTTCCAGGGCGCGGTCGTCACCCAGGCGGCCCAGAGCTATGACAAGACTTTGCCGCACACCCCGGTCAGTTTCAAGGGCCAACCGGGCGACCAATTCAGGAACAGCGGTGGGGCGGGCTACCGCTGCCAGAACTTTCGCGGCACTCCGGCGGTAAAGCACCGCTACGTCCTGATCGAGTAAAGCCAGCAACCCCGGAACATCGCGGGCGGCTTCCATATGCCTGATAGTGGCAGGAGTTACAGGGGGGTTCTCTGAAAATTCCATTTCGTTCGTCTGCCTGTTATAGTATATTTAAGCTGCAAGTTTTTTGCAATCAGAATAATAACACCCCCTGTGATTTTTAGCCCACTAAACCGGGTGAAGATTAAATGTTGAATTGGAGACAGGCAATAAATGCTCACAACTGACCAAATTTTAGAACACCGGGATTATGCGCTGGGTGGCGTTAATTTGAGCGGATTCGGAGAGATTGGCCGGGGCAAAGTGCGGGATTTCTACGAGCTGGACTCGCAGCGCCGCCTGGTTGTCACGACCGACCGGCAATCGGCTTTCGACCGGATATTGGGGCTTATTCCGTTCAAAGGCCAGGTGTTAAACCAGTTATCTCAATTCTGGTTTGAGCAAACCGCCGACCTCGTGCCAAATCACCTGTTGGCCCTCCCGGACCCTAATGTATCGGTTGTGAAGCGAGCCGAAATGTTTCCAGTCGAGGTTATTGTGCGGGGCTACCTGACCGGCGTGACCGACACCAGCCTGTGGGTCATGTACCAGGAAGGGCGGCGCGAGATGTACGGCTTGCAATTCCCTGATGGCCTGAGTAAGAACCAGCCCTTACCTGCTCCCCTTATTACCCCGACCACCCACGCCGAACTCGGTGGTCACGACCGGCCCCTTTCCAGGGCGGAAATTCTCAGGGAAGGTTTGGTCGCGCCCGAACACTGGCAGGCCATAGAGCAGGCTGCCCTGGCAGTCTTTGCGAGAGGTCAGGAGATTGCAAGCCGGG
>JAYSYV010001465.1:0-8935 GCA_043727245.1 Chloroflexota bacterium
TCCAACCACTGTCCGGTGAACTTTTAAGCGCCGATCAACTGGAAGAGTTAGCCCGTCACCTGGCGGAAGAAATCAAAGTAGTAGACCAGCCCGGCCATTTACAATTCTTACAGGATACTCTAAACCGGCACGAGCAAGAGGTCCGGTCAGTTTATCTTGAACTATCTCAGGAAACGGCTGGAGAGCGCCAGGTTACTCCCGCAGGCGAGTGGCTGCTGGATAACTTCTCGCTTGTAATGGACCAGGTTCGTGAGATCAGGATCGATTTGCCCAATGGTTACTACTACCGTCTTCCCAAACTCAGTGAGGGGCCGATGGCAGGCTTACCCCGCGTTTATTTACTTACTCGTGAACTGACCAGCCATACCGATGCTCGGCTGGAAGGGGGAGTTCTACGGCACTTTGTCCTGGCTTTTCAGTCGGTGGTCCCATTATCGATGGGGGAGCTTTGGGCAGTTGCTATTATGTTACGGCTAAATTTGGTTGAAAACCTGGGAGGGCTGTCTAATGAGCTTTTATTAGAAATCAGCCAACGGGTAGAGGCTAATGCATGGGCTAACCGGCTTTTAAATAAGGAAGAATTGGAGGCTGATCAGCTCGTCCGGACCCTAATGGAACTTGATGGCAAATACGCCACTTTACCGGCCACCATAGCCATTCAGCTTTTGCGCCGGTTGCGGGATAGCGAGGAAAATACCGAAACTGTCTTGCAATGGCTGGAAGAAAAAATCTCCCGTGATTACACTAGCAATGAAAACTTAATTCGCTTTCACCACCAGGCCCAGGCTGCCCGGCAGACTGCCGTTGGCAACACCATTACCAGCATGCGCACTCTCTCCGCTATCAAATGGCAGGAATGGTTCGAGCAAGTTAGCCATGTAGAGCAGGTATTGCGGCGAGATCCGGCGGGGGTTTATAGCCGCTGTACTTTCGCCACCCGCGACCGTTACCGGCATGCGGTAGAAGAGTTTTCTCAGCGAAGCGAACTGAACGAGTTAGCGGTAGCCTGGGAAGTTGTTAATCAGGCGGGGCGGGCTGCCAGGAGTCAGACCGGGACCGGGCGGCAGTCGCACATCGGTTACTATTTGGTAGGTGCCGGGCGCGAACTTTTAGAAAGGCAGATTGGTTTTCGGCCCAGTAACTTAGCCAGATCACGGCGGTATGTTTTAAAGTATCCTACCCCCTTTTACCTGGGAGCAATTGCCGGCACCGGGCTGGCTCTGCTTGCCGGAGGTCTTAAGAGTGCCGGAGTAAAAGGCCCACGTATCTCCATCCTGGCCACCAGCCTGCTGGCTTTGCCCGCCCTGGAAGTAGCTCAGGGCCTGGTTAACTGGAGTATCTCCCGGCTGCTTAAACCCAGAGTGCTGCCCCGGTTGGATTTGAGTGACGGTATTCCGGACCAGTTGCGGACCATTGTTGTCATACCAATGTTACTGTTGACCAAAGATAGTATAGAAGGCCAGTTCAACCGGCTGGAAGTGCTTTACCTGGCTAATACCGACCCTAACCTTCATTTTGCCCTTTTAAGCGACCTGGCTGACGCTCCTGGTGTTGAAATGCCCGAAGATGATGCTCTATTGTCGGCGGCTAGTGCGCGGTTAGTTGCCTTAAACCAGCGCTATGGCAAACAGCAATTCCTGTTCTTACACCGTAGGCGCCGTTGGAACCCTCAACAGGGGGTCTATATGGGCTGGGAGCGCAAACGGGGTAAGCTTGAAGAATTTAACCGCCTTTTGCAGGGGGAAGACACCAGCTTTGCAGTGCAGGTAGGCGACACTTCGGTATTACAGTACATTCATTATGTTATTACCCTCGATGCGGACACCCAGTTGTCGCGAGATACAGCTAAAGAACTGATTGGGACCATTGCGCACCCACTGAATCAGGCGGTAATTGACCCCATCACCAACCGGGTAGTCGAGGGATACGGTATTTTACAACCCAGGATAGGTATTGACCTCTTAAGCGCTACGCGCACCCGCTTTACCCGTCTTTTCTCCGGTAATGTTGGCATCGACCCCTACACCACCGCCGTTTCCGATGTTTACATGGATCTTTTTGAAGAAGGTAACTTTGCCGGAAAAGGTATTTACGACCCCGCCGTCTTATTTCAGGTGCTTCACGAACGCTTCCCGGAAAATGCCCTGTTAAGCCATGACCTGCTTGAAGGAAATTATGCTCGGGCTGGGTTTTTAAGTGATATTGAACTATTGGATAATTATCCTTCTACCTACGCCGCCTATTCTGCTCGGGGTCACCGCTGGATCCGGGGTGATTGGCAGATTGCACCCTGGTTGCTTCCCCAAGTACCAGGACCTTACGGCACCTATATTAAAAATGTATTGCCCGTGATAGCTCGCTTTAAAATAGCCGATAACCTACGCCGCAGTCTTACTCCTCCGGCAATAGTAGCGTTGCTGGCGGCAGGGTGGCTAATACTGCCTGGTAGTAAGCTAGTCTGGTCGATATTGGGTTTAATACCGCTGGCTTTGCCGGCTATACTTGGACTGGTAGAACAAGCATTGTTCCTTTTCCGGTCAGAAGATCCCTTTGCCACCCTTTTAGGCGGAATGGCAGACCATCGGTTGCGCTTGTTTCAGCTTGGAGTTAACATTTCCTTTTTGCTGGACCAGAGCGTCATTAACCTGGATGCTATCTTCCGCACTCTCTGGCGGATGCGGGTAAGTCATCATCTGTTGCTGGAATGGGAGACCGCAGAGCAGGCCCAGGAGCGCCTAGCTCTCTCATACGGACCGGTTTTCCGGCGGATGGCTCTGCCGTTAAGCCTGGGTAGCCTGCTAGTCCTGTTCAACCGTCTTAAAGCCGGGAATAGCTGGGGTTGGCCCTTAAATAGGTCGTTTCTTTTCCAAAACCTACCCGTTTTCCAGGTAATTAGTAGCTGGTTGACTGCCCCAGCCCTGGCGGCCTGGCTGGAAAAACCTCCAATTACCCTCCGGTATGTGCAAACTCCGGACGAAAGAGACCTGCTTTACCGGCTGGCGGTCGGATACTGGGATTATTTTAAGACCCTCGTAACCGAAGAAGGTCATTTCCTGGCTCCGGATAATTTCCAGGAAGAACCACACCCGGTGGCCGCCTTCCGTACTTCTCCGACTAATATTGGCTTACAGTTGCTGGCAGACCTGGCCGCTTTGGATTTTGGCTTTATTGGGTTAGGTGATTTTACCGGCCGTACCGAAAAGGTCTTTGAAACCCTGGACCGATTGGAACACTTCCGAGGACACCTGCTTAACTGGTACGATACCAGAACCCTCCAACCGCTGCCACCGTCTTATGTCTCAACGGTAGATAGTGGCAACCTGGCCGGCTTTTTGTTGACCCTGCATCAGGGTTACCTGGCACTCAAAGACCGGCCAATCATAGATGAACGAATTTGGATTGGTTTAAGAGTTGTGCTGGCTGCCCTACAGGATAAGCTGCTGCCTGGCGATCCTGCCCTGGAGGAGCTGAAAACACGGACTATCGAATTGGAAAACCCGCCTGTTTCCCTCCAGGAAATAGCCCGGCTGCTGGCCCAGGTGGCCCATAGCGCAGGTGTTGTAGAGAACAGGCCGATGGAAGTTGGGGTCTGGGCCAGACGGCTGAAAAACCAGGCTCAAAGCCTGCAAAATGACCTTGAAATGTTACTGCCCGCTGCCGGTGATATTACCTTCCCGGCGTTTCCTGCCCTGGCAAAGCTCTACGGCGGTTCGCCTCTTTTTGGTGAATTGACCGGCTTACTGAGCGAGGCAATCAGGGAGCTGGAAAACAACCCGGCTTACCCTGGGCTGGTGAAGAAGTTAAGTGAGGCTTATCAGTTCACCCTTCAACTCCAGAACCGCCAGGCCGCGCTGGCTGAAAAGGCTTTGAATATTGCCCTGGGTATGGATTACCGCTTTCTTTATGACTACCAGCGTGAACTTTTTTCAATCGGATACCAGGTGAACGAAGGGCGGCGGGATAATTCGTACTATGATTTGCTGGCCTCAGAAGCCCGGTTGAGCAGTTTCCTGGCAATCGCTAAAGGAGATGTGCCTCAGGAGCATTGGTTTCATCTGGGGCGACCCCTGACCCGGGTCAGATCCAGTGCGGCCCTGGTCTCCTGGACCGGCACTATGTTCGAGTACCTGATGCCGCTTCTGGTAATGCGCTCCTATCCCGAAACCCTGCTTGACAAAACCTACGCTGCCGCCATTGACCGGCAAATTAGTTACGCTCATCAACATCATATTCCATGGGGAATTTCAGAATCAGGTTACAACTTACAGGATGTCCACCACAATTACCAGTACCGAGCCTTTGGTGTTCCGGGCCTCGGTTTAAAGCGGGGGTTGGCCGCTGATCTGGTGGTAGCGCCTTATGCTACAATTCTGGCCCTCATGGTGGCACCCGGACCTTCCCTTAAGAACCTGCACACCCTTTTACAATATAAACTGCAAGGCCGTTACGGCCTGTACGAAGCCTTGGATTTCACTCCAGAACGCCTCCCTGCCGGCAAAGAAGCAGTTATTATCCGGTCCTACATGGTTCATCACCAGGGTATGAGTTTAATCTCCCTGGATAACTATCTGCACGGTTTGATAATGCAGCAGCGCTTTCACAGCGAACCGATGGTGCAAGCCACCGAGATGCTCTTACAGGAACAATTCCCTCGTACTGCCCCCAGGGAAACACTACCTGAAATTGACACCATTGTGCGGGTGGATCCGGCACCGGCCGGCGCTACTATCCGAGAAATCAAGACCCCCTTTACCCCGGTGCCCTACACTCAGGTACTTTCTAACAGTTCCTACACTGTTATAGTCACCAATGCCGGCGGCGGGGTCAGCCGATCCGAGAACCTTGCTATTACCCGTTGGCAGGAAGACTCCACCCGCGATTGTTGGGGCAGCTTCTTTTATATCCGTGATGCTCACAGCGGCACTACCTGGTCGCCCGCTTACCAGCCTACCCGCCACACTTTACAGGATTACCGGGTGATAAATTCTTTGCATAAAGTTGAGTTTCACCAGCAAGTAGCCGGCATTGAAACAAGTATGGAGATTGCAATCTCGGCGGAAGATAATGCCGAGGTGCGCCATATCACCCTGACCAACCTGACCTCTGCCCCCCGCGACCTTGAAATTACCAGCTATGCTGAAATTGTCCTGGCTCCTTCCAATAGTGACGAGGCCCACCCGGCTTTCAGCAAGCTATTTATCGAAACCGAATATTTGTCCGGTAAGGATGCCTTGCTGGCTTCCCGCCGTCCCCGTTCACCCCAAGACCAGCGATTGTGGGCACTGCATGTTGTGGCGGTACGGGGGTTTACCAGCGGTGTTACCGAATATGAAACCGACCGGGCAACCTTTATTGGTCAGGATCGGGATCTAATGGATCCGGCTGCCCTGAGTGAACCTCTTAAGAGTACCACCGGCCCGGTACTTGACCCTATTTTTAGCTTGCGACGCCGGGTAAGGATAGTTCCAGGCGGTAAAGTTAACCTGAACTTTACTACCGGACTGGCCGAAACTCGTGAACAGGCCCTCTTGTTGGTCGAGAAATACCACGACTACCTTGCCGGACCGCGCGTTATTGAAATGGCCTTGTCCCTGAGCCAGATCCAGTTACGCTACCTCAATATAAATGCTGACGCCGCTCACCGTTTCCAGCGCCTGGCAGCCAAGGCAATTTACCTTGACCCCCGCGCCAGGGCCAACCCGGATATAATTAAGAAAAACAGAAGAGGTCAATCTGGTTTGTGGGGTTTCGGTATCTCGGGTGACTACCCCATTATTTTAGCTCATGTGGAATACGAGCAAGAGCTACTGCTCGCCCGTGAGCTAATGCAGGCCCACGAGTACTGGCGCCTTAAAGATTTGATGATTGACCTTGTCTTCATAAATGACCAGGCTACCGGTTATCACCAGGGAATGCAAGACCAGATCCTGGCAATGGTGCAAGGGACTAGCGGAGCCTTATGGTTGGACCAGCCCGGAGGAATTCATGTATTACGGGCCGATCAAATGTCGGAAGAAGACCGGATATTGTTTGACACGGTAGCCCGTACAATCCTTTACGGGGGGAAAGGAGACCTGGCCGCCCAGTTGCACCGCCTAAAACATATGGAGTGGCAGCCGCCCGAACTACCTGTGCGGTTATCCCCTGGGGACAGCGAAAGCCAGGCTCTACCACCCGTTAAACTCGTCCTGGCAAACCCTTACGGTGGCTTTTCCTCGGATGGAACTGAATATATTATCAACTTAAGGCCGGGCCGGCCAACCCCGGCGCCCTGGTCAAATGTGATTGCGAATCAAAGATTCGGCTTCCTTGTTACGGAACGCGGCTCAGGTTATACCTGGTCGGAAAATAGCCGGGAAAACCGCCTGACCCCCTGGTCGAATGATCCCGTGACCGATCCTTCCGGGGAAGTCCTTTACCTCCGGGACGAGGATAGTAAAATGGTCTGGGCAGCCACTCCCCAGCCCGCCGGTAGCGGGCATTTCCGAGTCCGTCACGGCTTTGGTTATACCGTTTTTGAGCAGCAGCGCCACCAGCTAGAGAGCCGGCTTACCCTATTCGTGCCGCCAGAAGACTCCGTTAAAATATACCGCCTGGAACTGGTTAATCATTCCACTAGCGCTAAAAATCTTTCGGCTACTTTTTACGTCGAATGGGTTCTGGGCGTTTCACGCGCTAAAATGGCCCCCTTCATTATTACCGAATTTGACCAGGCCAGTGGAACGCTCCTGGCTCATAATGCCTATAACAATGAATTTAGTTCCAGGACCGCTTTTATAGCAGCCTGTTCTTCGGAAGTGAATTTTAGCGGTGACCGTACTGAATTTATTGGTCGCAACAGTGATTTAAGCCAGCCAGCTGGGCTTTACCAGACCCGACTTTCGGGTACTTGTGGAGGTGGTCTGGATCCATGCGGGGCATTGCAACAGACTTTTACGATAGAGGCAGGCGAACAACGCGAGATTATTTTCTTGTTAGGAGAGGGAACGGACCGAACCGAAGTGGCAAGGTTAACCGGCCAATACCGGCATCCTGAGGGGGCTGGAGCAGCCTACATGGCGGTTGTAAACCGCTGGCGGGAGATCCTGGGCAAGGTTCAGGTGACTACCCCCCAGCCTGAAATTAACTTCTTGCTTAATGGCTGGCTTTTATACCAGACTCTTTCCTGTCGCATCTGGGGCCGGTCGGCATTCTACCAATCCGGGGGGGCTTACGGCTTCCGGGATCAGTTGCAAGACATAATGGCCCTGACCCTGAGCCAACCCGGTTTAACCAGGGACCATATTTTGCGCTCTGCCTGCCGCCAGTTTCTAGAAGGCGATGTCCAGCACTGGTGGCATCCTCCAACCGGGCGGGGCATCCGCACCAATTTTTCGGATGACTATCTCTGGCTCCCTTTTGTTACTGTCCACTACCTGGAAACTACGGGGGATCATACTATTTTGGATCAAAAGCTGCCCTTCCTGGAAGGGCGTCCCCTGTTTCAGGGGGAAGCGGAGTATTATGATACCCCCCTGGTTTCTCAGGAGACCGGCACTCTCTACGAACACTGCCAGCGAGCGATTGAACATGGCCTGCGCTTTGGCGCCCATAACCTGCCGCTAATGGGGTCGGGAGACTGGAATGATGGCATGAATCTGGTTGGAGACGAGGGGAAAGGTGAGAGCGTTTGGGTTGGTTGGTTCTTGCTGATCAACCTACGCCAGATGGCAGTCCTGGCCAGGCAACGTGGCGACCAGGAGAGAGCTACCCGGTTGAAGGGAGAGGCTGATAAATTGATCGCTGCTCTGGAGCAAAATGGCTGGGACGGGGAATGGTATTTGCGGGCCTTCTTTGACGATGGCACTCCCCTGGGCTCAGCTCAAAATGAAGAATGTCAGATTGATTCGTTGAGCCAGTCCTGGGCAGTCATCTCAGGGGAAGCCAGGGCGGAGCGGACCAAAATGGCTATGGATGCGGTCGAGCAGCGCCTGGTGGATCAAGAAGCCGGATTGATCAAACTCTTTACCCCGCCCTTTGACCACAATGACCATAACCCAGGGTATATCAAGGGTTATCTGCCAGGAGTGCGGGAAAATGGCGGCCAGTATACTCACGGCGCAATCTGGGTAATCTGGGCTACGGCCCTGTTGGGCCAGGGTCAACGTGTCGGTGATCTTTTTGACCTTATTAACCCGATCTTGCAAACAAATGCGGATCCGGGCCGGTATAAAGTAGAGCCTTATGTTATAGCTGCCGATGTATATAGTGAACCACCCCACCTGGGCCGCGGAGGTTGGACCTGGTACACCGGATCAGCCGGCTGGCTCTACCGGCTAGGTCTTGAAATGTTAATTGGCCTGCGTCTTAAGGGGGACTATCTTATCCTGGAGCCTTGTATTCCTCCCAAATGGGAGCAGTACTCAATTTTTTACCGGCACGGTCAAAGTAACTACCGCATAAGCGTGGAAAATCCTCAGGGTGTCTCAAAGGGTATAGCCCGGTTAGAGATTGATGGAGTTCCTTCACCTGATGGGCGTATTTACTTAAAAGATGATGGGAAAACTCATCTAGTACGAGTTGTTTTGGGAGTTAATTAGTAGTACAGTCGCACTTAGTAGTCTGTCAAGTAAGTTTTCATAGGTAAGGATGTACCTAAAGCTCCGGCTAATCATTACAAGTCTTCGTTGACAGACTACTCAGCTTTAAGAAATGGGTTAAACCGGATGGCACTGCCAGCCGCCATATAGAGAATGGCTCGCATTGGCCCATGCCCTCCATGTCCAATTACTTTTCGACCTCGTACACTCGTACCACTTATCCGTTCGAAAGGGGCTAGCAGTTTGTCGGAGTAATCGAAATAACTACCACTTATAGACAAAGCGTGTCAATTTAGAAGTACAGGTAGTACCATTCCGGCTAAAATAAGGCTCTCTCCGACAAACTGCTAGAACCT
>JAYSYV010001466.1:0-8931 GCA_043727245.1 Chloroflexota bacterium
TGGGAGGTCAAGGAAGGCCAGAGCCAGGGCAATATCAAAGGGGATTTGTTAATCTTGAAAAAGGGCAGCACCAGTGGAGCCTATATCACGATAATTTCAGAAACCCAGACCGGCCAGGAAACCAGTCAGACCTTCTTCGAGCGCAAATACAAAGAAGCCACCGCAGTCTCCAAGATTGAATATGAAAAGCAACCCGAACGCGCTGTTGCCGGGGTTCCGGCCTACGTCCTGGCCTTCAATACTCCGGCGGGGCAAAATTTTTCTTATCCGGTCCAGAGTGTTCAGCTTCTTTTCGTCGGCCAGAGCCGGGGATGGGGGGTCACTTTTACAGCCAGCCCCAATCAAGCCGTCCAGTTTTGTTCTTACTTTGCCCGGATGCTGGATAGCTTTACTTTTACCGGGAAGTAAAAAATGTTTAAATGGGCGCAGCGAGATAGACGTTTGGCCCTGGTAATGCTGGTAGACCTGGGGCTGGTATTACTGGTCGGGGCCGTTTTCGTGACCCAGGTTCTGATGTCGAATCAAGCGGACCAGGCCAGTAACGGTAAAGTCACGTCCACACCATTTTCACCAACCGTGGCAACCGGGCCGATCTACAGCCTGACTTCGCCCGCTTTGCCAACTGTAAATCCTTTGCCGTTGGTTGCTTTACCCAATCAGGGCCAGAGTGACGCTCCTCTACCGCCCGCCGGGCTATTGGTCCCGACCACCGGTCTGGCTCCTACCAATCCACCTGATGCCGTTACACCCCAGGCTCGTTAAACGAAACACTAATATGTTATAACCCAAATTAAATAATAAAGGCTGGCTGGTTGCCTTTTTGAAAATTGTTACCAAGTAAGAGAATAGGGTACGCAACACGCAATTAAGCTTAAACCATGTAAAGGTATATACACAATCTTAACCCCATTCCACTTGGCCCACGATTACCGTTCTAGGTTTAACGAAATTTCCTATTTGATATAGAATAGAGCCACACAGGTTAAATGTCTGGCATAAGTTAGGGGGTAACGTAATGACGCTGGAACCGGATTGGAACGGGGAATATGACCGAGGGAATTCCCATGAAGAAGTTCCGGAAATTTCCACTGAACTGGTGGCAGGTACATTTGTGGGGCGACAGGCCGAACAGGCCCGGTTCCGCCAAATGCTGTTAGAATTGGCCGGACCGCGCAAAGGCTTTTTCCGTGGTCTTCTAGGTCCATCATCCCGTAAATCTAAAGCCCCTAAAACCTGGCCCATTAAAAGCCGGGTAGTATTGATCACCGGTCCAGCCGGTAGCGGCAAAACCCGTTTAGCTTTTCGGTTGCGTGAGATTGTCCAGAAAGAGAAAGAGTTTGTTCAGCGGTTCCGCACTATTCGCCTGGATTGGGCCGAACTATTCGAGCGCGATACCAGGCTGACTGCCCGGCTGGCCGGTGAGCCGCTCTCGCCGGAAATCTTGCTGGACCTGCTGCATAATCACTGTTTGCGCGAGAACGGCGAGCCTTACTTTGAAGCTTACCGCGCCGCCCTGGACGAAACCAAAACCCTGGCTAAGACCGAACAGGGAGCCGAATTGCAGGCGGTCTGGGAATACAGGGCGCGAGCGTTAGGTAAAAGCCTTAAAGAATGGAGTTATGAGCGGCCCCTATTTTTCTTTTTAGAAAACATATCCTTTATCAAACTAGCCTTCCAGACAATCATAATACCAATACTAGAAGAAAGCGGCTCGCAAGTTTTCTTTATCCTGAGCGGTGAAACAGTCTCGACTGACCTGAACGGGCAAATCCAACCTGAACGATTGGCGATTTTCCAGCCAGAACCGTTTACGCCGGATGAAATCAGGGCTTTTCTCGAAATTGAGCTGCTGCGGTATAAATCCAGCCGGAAATTAAACGCCGTGGCCGAAGAAGTACCCTTACTATCTCCCGGATTGGTTGAGCAGCTTGAGGAAATCACCGGCGGTCTACCGCTGGCCTGCCGGATGGCGGCTTTCTTGCTTCAGACCGGGCTTTCTATCGAAGATTTAAAGGTTACTTCAGCCGAAACTTTGCCGCTTCTGGCAGAGCAACTCATGACCGGACCGTTAGGAGCGGGCCATCCCGACCGGCTAAAGCTCTATGCCCTGACTGTTCTGCGGCGGCCCGAACCCGGTTTGCTGTCTGCCCTTTTTGATTTACGCAAAGATATGCTGGAAATTGACGAAACCCTGGAAAGGTTTAATCAGCGTTATACCTTTTTGTTTGAGCCGGGCCGAGCTATGACACTTCACGCCGCTCTTTTACCGGCTTTCCGGCGCTGGCTGGCCCATCCAGACCACCGTGATGAGTCGGCTGGCCTGGTTAAAGTAAACCAGCATGGGCTGGAATACCTGGATACCCGGCTCCAGGAATGGGGCGCTAATTTTTCCAGTTTATCCGCCCGCCTCAGCGACCTGAAATGGCGGGATTGGGCTTTGGATAAAATCTGGCATTCCTTCTGGATTAGCGAAGACCTGGGTTGGCCGGTAGCGTTGGCCTTGCTGGTGGCCGGGTTAGGTTTACGCCCGACTTTCGCCCGCCAGGTGACGGCGCTCCTCGAAAAGGTGGCGCAGGAGGGTTTACTGGATGAAAGAGGCCATCAGCGGCTGGGCCATTTCCGAGAGACAGTCTTAATGCCTCTGAAAAATTGCCGCCCCATTTTGCGTGAATTCAGGATGATGGGCCAGGAAGGCAGCTTCTTTGCTAAAGGACTGCCGCAATCCGCCCCTGAGCTATCAAAAATAATCGAAGAACTGCTGAACTAAAAGACGTTATCACTACTATATCCTATCAGGAATTATAGTTTACATGACTGATGCCCCTTACTTATTCAATAAATTTGATTCGCCACAAGATAACGGCCCTTTTGTTCAGGTTGATGGCTGACCCGATGCAGTAGTTGAGTGCAAAAAGGGCGCAATTAGAGATGGTGGGTTTGTGGTCGGCATAGTTTTCAAAATTTGAGACTGCTAACTATTTGTTGATTTAACGTGTTCTGTTCTTCACCCCATGTCCGAAAAGATACAGCTATAAGTTTCATTAAATTTTTCTATATAATTTCCCCATAAAGATAATGCTTTGCAATATTGACTTATCGGAAAACCGGGATTATACTGGTTTTATAGATAGTACGAAAAACTTGATTATCTTGAAATGATGGTATGTCTGAAATGTTGATTAAACCCCATACAATACTTTTAGAGCCGAAAGAAGCTCTTTCCAACTCCATCCTGGACCTGGACCGATTGGTCCAACGCCTGGTGCGGACTGGCTGGCCGGAAGCCTGGCAGCAAATAAATTTGCCCCTGGGAGCCACCAGAGCCCTTCTACTCATAGAGTCTGGTCGCGCCGCTAGCCCGCGCACCGTAGCCGACGCAATGGCCGTCAGCCGTACCACTGTCACCGGCCTGATTGACCGCCTGGAACTTGACGGGCTTATTACCCGTTCAATTGACCCGGACGACAAGCGCAGTTTTGCGCTCACCCTGACTGAAAAAGGCCGCCAGTTGGTTAAAACAATTGAAGATATTCGCCGCCACCAACTGGCCGAAGCTTTGTCGCGCATGGACGAAGCCGCCTTAAAGAACTTACAGGCCGGGTTTGAAGCTCTGGTAGCCGCAATGAAAAGCGGTCTGCCGGAAGAAAACACTGAAGTTTACGATTATCGCTAATTACAGGTAAAACACAAAGATGTCACTGGATAACAAAGTTCCAAATCAAACACAACCATTTATAAACCCCGATTCCCCCCTTGAAGTGACGGCTCCGGTCCAATCGCAGGAAGGCTATCTTTCCAGGCTGAAAAACTATATTGGCAAAGGTGGGACTGCTTTACATCACCGCAACTATCGGCTGTTCTGGACCGGCCAGCTTATATCGCTGGTTGGCACGTGGATGCAAAACCTGGCCCAGGCATGGCTGGTACTGACCCTCAGCAATAATAACCCCTTCGCGCTGGGTATGGTGGCAGCTTTACAGTTTTTACCTACCCTGCTTTTTTCACTTTTTACCGGAGTTATCGCAGACCGCTACTCCAAACACCGCATCTTAATTATCACGCAAATCGCAGCTATGCTACTTGCTGCCCTCTTAGGTGTTCTGACAGTGGGAGGCTGGATTCAACTCTGGGAAGTTTATTTTTGCGCTTTTGCCCTGGGCATGGTCAACGCCCTGGATATGCCAACCCGCCAATCTTTTGTCTCCGAGATGGTCGGCAAAGAAGATTTAATGAATGCGGTCGCTCTCAACTCGACTATCTTCAACGCGGCCAGAGTAGTCGGGCCAGCCCTGGCCGGTCTGCTAATCGGGCTGGGTGAAGCGATTTTTAAAAGCACCCAGGCTGGAGTATCCCTGGCAATCTGGTTGAACGCCGCCAGCTATATTGCGGTCTTGATAGGGTTGTTGAAAATGGACCCTTCTAAGCTTTTTCAAAATAGCCGAAAGCAGCTTAATGGCTCGGTCTTTACCTCTCTAAGAGAGGGAATTTCTTTTATCTGGCACACTCCCACGGTCGCCACTTTGATTATTGTAGTCGGTATGGTCGGGACTTTTGGGTTCAACTTCAACGTCTGGATTCCAATCCTGGCCCGCGAAAACCTGGGCGTAGGTGCGGAAGGCTTCGGCATCCTGATGGCTGCGCTGGGTCTTGGGGCATTGTTTTCGTCATTAAGTATGGCTATTGGTGGTAAAACTCCTTCGCACCGGCGCATTTTAATCGGGGCAGCCTGGTTCGCCTTTTTCGAGGCCGGGGTGGCTCTTTCCGGGATTTATTTACTCAGCCTGGTCTGTATGGTAGGAACCGGGCTTGCTATGATTCAAGTAGGGGCGGCTTCCAATACCTATGTGCAAATGAACACGCCTGATTACCTGCGCGGTCGGGTAATGAGCGTCTATATGCTGGTTTTTGCCGGGACGACACCCTTTGGCAGTCTGCTGGCGGGTTGGTTGGGCAGCCTGGGAGGTACACCTTTCTCGATGTTCGTATGCGCCCTGATAAGCGCTCTGGCCGTTCCGTTTGCTTTCTTTTACTACCGGCGGAATACTAATCCGCTCCGCTCCGGCAAAAGCCCCCTGACGGCAGAGGCCGCCCCATCTACTGAACAATAACCTGCTATAGGTTACTTCCTCCTTCTCCTCCTTGCTAAAAAGACCACTGCGCCATGGGGTAAAGTGGTCTTTTTAGTTATCTTAATATCATCTGTTAATAATTGTTCAAATCCATTATAGTGGGTTACGATGTCAAGACAGTCAATTAAGCTCGTTTAAGGTATTTAGCTCCTTACTAATTGAATTCGGTATTGGTTCTTTGATTATAATAACCAAATTTTGCCAGATGAACGCTTTTATTTCAACTTCCTCCGTTTTTCACCGTTTAATGGGGTGCTACCAACGGCACTGACTCCCCCATCAACGGTGTTACTACGCCATTTTCTGAATACAGCCATTTATGCACCCTTCTACCTGTTAGCGAGGTCTGCCAGCCCTTTTTCAAGGTCGGCCTGGTACTCGGTGGAATTCGGTAAAATGAAAAGCACTTCTTTTAAGGTCATTTTATTGCGGCCTTGCATACCTTTCTCCATACTACGGGCAAAGTCCGGCAGGTATTTTTGCAAAGTGCTTATTACCATCTTGTAGGCGACCGCATCATCATAAATATCTTCAAACTTGCTGTCGAGCGTCAGGACCGGCCTGCCAACTTCGGCTTCCGCGTAAGGGTAGGCCCAATGATGAGTTCCCGCTGCTACCTCTAACGCTTCGCCAGCTTTACCAGGCAGATATACTCTAGCGGTGGTGTTGGGCGGCACGATGACATCGAGTTGAATTTGCCCATCTTCGAGCTTCCAGGACGACGCAGCCAGACCATAGGGTGTAAGATGGCGCGACCGAGCATGAGTCAGACCGCCACCGGGAACAGGCCGGATGTCCAGCCCGTGATAGCCGGGTTCGGAGGGAGCAAGTCCGCCTACCGTGCGGTGCAGCCAATCCGCGATAGCACCAAGGGCGTAGTGATTAAAGGAGGTCATTTCGCCGGGATTGACCGAGCCATCCGGCAGCAGGCTGTCCCAGCGTTCCCAGATGGTGGTCGCGCCCATCGTTATGGGGTAGAGCCAGGAGGGACATTCTTGCTGAGTAAGCAGGCGATAGGCCACTTTATACTCACCTACACTGCACAGGGCATCGCAAATCAGGGGTGTCCCGACAAAGCCGGTGCTGATGCGGAAGCCGCTTTCACGGACCAGGGCAGCCAGACGTTGACCGGCATGCTGGCGTTGATCCGGGTTGGGCAACAAGGCAAATTCGAGGGCCATAGCATAGGCGGTGGCTGAATCGCTGATTATCCGGCCCCTGGGGGTAACATATTCGCCGTTGAAGGCATCGCGCACCTCGTCAGCTAAGGCGCTATAGTGTCTTTCTTCTGCGGTTCTGCCAAGCACTCCGGCGATTTGAGCCAGCAGGTCAGCCGAGCGGGCGAAATAGGCCGTGGCGACCACGTTCGGGTTGGTCTTACCTTCCGCCGGTTTGTCGGGTGGGGCATCCGGGTCGAGCCAGTCGGCAAATTGAAAGCCCTGGTCCCAGAGCCGTTTTGGGCCGGTGAGCCTGTCGAGGTGGTCAACCCAGCCGCGCATACTCTCGAACTGAGCCGCCAGGATGCCCTTATCGCCATAACGCTGGTAAAGCACCCAGGGTACGATTACAGCGGCATCACTCCAGGCGGCCATCGGAGGTAATGGCTCGTCCATAATGTTTGGGATGATAAAAGGCACCACCCCGTTGTCATACTGTTCGGCGGCCAGGTCGGCTAACCAGTTGGACAGAAAACCGGCTGAGTCAAAGAGGAACGAGGCAGTTGGGGCAAAGACCTCAATATCGCCGGTCCAGCCCAATCTTTCGTCGCGCTGAGGACAATCGGTCGGCACGTCCAGGAAGTTGCCGCGCATGCCCCAGACCACGTTTTGATGTAACTGGTTAATCATAGGGTCGGAACATTCAAACCAGCCGGTCCGTTCCAAATCGGAATGAACCACTACCGCCTGCACGTCATCGGGGTTCAGTTGGCCGGGCCAGCCTTCCACCTCGGCGTAGCGGAACCCGTGAAAAGTGAAGCGCGGTTCCCAGGTTTCGATGCCCTCACCCCGCAGAATATATTGGTCGGTAGCTTTGGCGTGGCGGAGCGGTCGAATACATAGGTCGCCATCTTGCAATACTTCGGCATGGCGCAGGGTAATCGTCTGACCGGCCTCACCCTGGACCGTTATCCGCAGCCAGCCTACCAGATTTTGGCCGAAATCCACGACCGTACGACCGGTCGGTGACCTGGTGACAGACACAGGTGGGACCATTTCGATACGCCGGACGGGTGGGCCGGGTGGGGCAATCAGTTTGCCCAAATCCCATTTGATGGGCCGGACTCCCAACCAATCCTGATCGGCATAACCGGGCCGCGACCAGCCGGGAAGTTTCTGGCGGGCATCGTAAATTTCACCGTCATAGATGCTGCTGGCGCGGATGGGGCCGTTAGCCGCCCGCCAGTTCTCGTCGGTGACAATGCTTTCGGTCGTGCCGTCCTCGTATTTAATTTCCAGTTGGGCCAGCAGGGCCAGTTTGTCCCCATAAATATTGAGCCGACCGCCACCAAAACCCATCCGGCCTCTATACCAGCCGTCACCCAGGATAGCTCCGATGGCGTTTGGTCCCTGGTAAAGCAAATTTGTTACATCAAAGGTCTGATACCGAAGCCGGTTGTTATAACTGGTCCAGCCGGGGGTCAGGACTTCATCGCCTACGACCGCTCCGTTTAGCTGGGCTTCATATAATCCTAAAGAGGTTACATATAGCCGGGCCTGGGCCAGGCCAGGCCTGACCACAAACTCGCGCCGCAGGAAGGGTGAGGGTTGAACCTGGCTGCTATCTTCGTCCCAACCAGGCGTTACAAATTGAGCAGTCCAATCGGAAGCATCAAGTAACCCGGCTTCAATCGGCACTGGCTCGCTCCAGGCTGAATTTTGGCCGTTGTCCGCCCAGACCCGCAGCCGTAAATTTAGCTGTTCGCGGGATGTTAACGGCGCGAAAGGCCAGTCCACAAGGACCGATTGGTGGGACTCTACCGGGCCGGTCGTTTCGCGAAGCTTTCCAGCCGGGTTGTAAATCTCGATTTCGTACCCGGCCTGCCGCCATCCCTCGAATTGAGTGTCAATGGCCCAGGTAAGGCGGGGTCGGGCCACGCCCAGGCCAAAAGCGGCCGGATGATACTCGAAGCGAACACTGGCAATAGTCGCTGCGTTTTCGGCATCGCCGGAAGCAGCTTCCCGAATGGGTATCTGTTGAGAGGTCATGATAAGTTAATCTCCTGTTGAGCCAGAATAGAAAAAGTCCTCATTTCCACTGGCTACTTTTTAAGTTGCGGCAATATCACTTCAACTTCGCAACCTTCGGGGGCATGATACTCTATATCGAGTTGACCGTCTTCTTTAAGCCGCCAGGCCACCGAAACCGGCCCATGCGGAGTTGGTACTGTGCCAGAAGCCCAGGTTAAATGGAAAGGTTCCGGCGCAATCCGTATTTTCCGGTAGCCCGCCGCCGCCGGGGTAATGCCCAGCACCCGGCTGGAGAGAAAATACGCCGGAGCAGCCGACCAGCCGTGACACAGGCTGCGGCTCCAGTGGCCGTTCCCGATGAAACCGGGGAAAGTTTCCCAGAAAGTGGTAGCTCCTTTTTCAAGAATGCGGTTCCACTGCTCCCGCAAGATGGTTAAAGCTTCGCCGCTAAGTCCCTCATTGAAAAGAGTTTCCAGGGTGAAGAACAAAAACCAGGGACTACCGACCGGTACGATTTCATCTGGACTGCCCGATACGGCCCGCTCCGGGCTGCTGCCGATAAACTTTCCGGCTTTGGCGGCCAGCACGAATTTCATGGTCGCATCACGGCGCTC